>JALOLQ010000348.1 GCA_025455895.1 Solirubrobacteraceae bacterium | reverse complement strand
GGGGAGGTGAAGCGCGTGCTGCTGCTCTACTCGGGCGGCCTGGACACGAGCGTGATGCTCAAGTGGATCCAGGACGAGTACGAGGCGGAGGTCGTGGCGCTCACGATCAACCTCGGCCAGCCCGGCGAGGACTACGACGTCGTCCAGGGCAAGGCGCTCCAGCTCGGGGCGGTCGCCGCCGAGGTCGTCGACGCGCGCGAGGAGTTCGCCCGCGACTACGTCGCGCCCGCGATCAAGGCCAACGCGGTCTACGGCCTCGGCTACCCGCTGTTCACGGCGCTCGGCCGCCCGCTGATCGCGAAGCTCGCCGTCGACTACGCCCGCGAGCACGGCTGCGACACGATCGCCCACGGCTGCACCGGCAAGGGCAACGACCAGGTCCGCATCGAGGCGACGGTCGCCACGCTCGCGCCCGAGCTGAAGGTCATCGCCCCGGTCCGCGGCTGGCAGATGGGCCGCGAGGAGGAGATCGCCTACGCGCGCGAGCACGGGATCCCCGTCAAGGGCGGGACCGAGGCGACGCCGTACTCGATCGACGACAACCTCTGGGGGCGCTCCTCGGAGGGCAAGTGGATCGAGGAGCTCGACCACGCGCCCGACGACGACGTCTTCCAGCTCGTCACGCGCCCCGAGGACGCGCCGGACGAGCCGGAGATCGTGACCGTGAGCTTCGAGCGCGGCGTGCCGGTCGCGCTGAACGGCGAGCGGCTCGGGCTCGTCGAGCTGCTCGAGCGCGCGGCGGAGATCGGCTGCCGGCACGGGGTGGGGATCGTCGACCACATCGAGGACCGGATCGTCGGCCTCAAGGTCCGCGACATCTACGAGGTTCCCGCCGCGGCGATCGTCCTGCCCGCCCACGCCGAGCTCGAGCGGCTCGTCGGCACGATCCACCAGAACCAGTTCAAGGGCGACCTCGACCGCCAGTGGGGCTACCTCGTCTACGCCGGGCTGTGGTGGGAGCCGCTGCGCGAGAACCTCGACGCCTACATGGACTCGGTGAACGAGCGCGTGACCGGCACGATCGGCCTGAAGCTCTACAAGGGCTCGGCGCGCGTCGTCACCCGCGAGAGCCCGAACGCCGTCTACGACGCGGCGCTGGCGACGTTCGAGACCTCGGGCGGGCTCTTCAGCCAGCAGGCCTCGCCGGGCTTCATCGAGCTGTGGTCGCTGCAGTCGCGGATGGCGCACCGCCTGCGCGCCTCGCAGGAGGGGTGAGGCGGGCTCAGGGGACGCTGACGTAGACGCGCGAGCGCGCGATCACGATGCCGCTGCTCGTCGTCGCGCTGCCGACGACGGCCAGCCGCACGCGCCGGCCCGGGCGCTGCTTGCGGCGCGTGAGGGCGAACGAGCCGCTCGTGGCGCTCACCCGCCGCGTCTCGCGGCCGACGACCCGGCCGGTCGCGGTGTTCTCGTGTGCGACGAGCCGCAGCGACGTGGCGCGCTGGGGCGCGTTGCGCAGGCGCCAGCGGATGCTGAAGCGCCGCTGGGAGGAGGACGGGCGGCTCACGCTGACGCGCAGCTCGAGCACCGCCGCGCTGCGGCGCTCGCTCTCGACGACGTCGACCGGCGCCGCCGCCTCCATCGCGCGCACGGCGCGCAGCGGACCGCCCGAGCCGCGCAGCCCGCTCGTGCTGCCGCGCGTGCGCAGCATGACGTCGCGCATCTGCACGACGTCGGCCTGCGGCTGGGCGCTGAGCAGCAGCGCGGCGGTGCCGGCCACCACCGGCGCCGACGCGCTCGTGCCCGAGAAGTCGCCGAAGCCGCGGGCCCCGGAGGTCGTCGGCAGGTTCACGCCGGGCGCCATGATCTGCACCGACGGCCCGAAGTTGCTGAACGGCGCGAGCCGGCCGCCGTTGTCGATCGAGCCGACCGAGAGCGTGTGCGGGTCGCCCGAGGCGGCGGGCCAGCGCTCGGCGTTCAGGCTCTCGTTTCCGGCCGAGGCGACCACCAGGGCATCGCGCTTGGCGGCGTAGCGGACGGCCTCGTCGACGACCTGCGTGCGGGTCGGCGTGGTCATCGAGACGTTGATCACGCGCGCGCCCATCCGCGCGGCGTAGCGGATTCCGGCGGCGAGGTCGGCGGTCGTCCCGCCGCCGTCGGCGCGGGTCACGCGCACGGCCATGATCCGCGCCTGCCAGAGCGTGCCGCTGACGCCGATCCCGTTGTTGCCGCGGGCCCCGAGCAGGCCGGCGACCGCGGTGCCGTGCCCGCCGGCTTCGGCGGGCACTCCGCCGGTGAGCACGTTCACCCCGTGGACGTCGTCGGCGTAGCCGTTGCCGTCGTCGTCGCGCCCGTTGCCGGGCTGCTCGCCCGGGTTCGTCCACAGGTTCGCGGCGAGGTCCGGGTGGGCGACCTCCATGCCGGTGTCGACGACGGCCACGACCGGCAGGCGCCGCGAGTCGAACGCCGGCCCGGTGGTGATCTCCCAGGCGGCGCGCAGCCCGTCGCTGCCCGGGGCGATCCAGAACGGCGGCTGCGAGGGGAACAGCGGGTCGTTGGGGATCCGGGCCGGGCTGGTGGGGTAGAGCGGCTCGGCCCACACGTCGCCCGCGTCCTCGGCCGCGGCGACCGATGGCGCGCTCGTGACGTCCCCCGGCGTCGGGTCGTCGACCTCGCGGTCCGGGCGCTCGGGCCGCACGACGACGCGCAGTCGCCCGGACGCGTCGCGCAGCGGCGCGGCGGCCTGCGGGCC
>JALOLQ010000347.1 GCA_025455895.1 Solirubrobacteraceae bacterium | reverse complement strand
ACCACCACCCGAGCGAGGGATGGTGGATGCCTGGCGTGGCGGGTGATCCGGGGATACCCCGTTCGGGGCACAGGCAGTGCGCATGCACGGACCCCTTCGAACGGGTGGCGCCAGGCGCCGCCAGACCCGCGAGCGCCCCGGATCAGAGTCCAGCTGCGGCCTTCAGCGCCTCCGCCTTGTCCGTCCGCTCCCACGTGAAGTCGTGGTCCTCACGGCCGAAATGGCCGTAGGCCGCGGTCTTCTGGTAGATCGGGCGGTGCAGGTCGAGCGCCTGGCGGAACGCCCCGGGTCGCAGGTCGAAGTGCTCGCGCACGAGCTCCTCGATCCGGCCGCGGCCGATCTTCTCGGTGCCGAACGTCTCGACCATGACCGAGACGGGGTGCGCAACGCCGATCGCGTAGGCGACCTGGACCTCGGCGCGGTCGGCGAGGCCGGCGGCGACGAGGTTCTTGGCGACGTGGCGGGTGGCGTAGGCGGCCGAGCGGTCGACCTTCGAGGGGTCCTTGCCGGAGAACGCGCCGCCGCCGTGGCGGGCGGCGCCGCCGTAGGTGTCGACGATGATCTTGCGGCCGGTGAGGCCGGCGTCGCCGACGGGCCCGCCGATGACGAAGCGGCCGGTGGGGTTCACGAGGAAGACCTTGCGCAGCGCGTCCGCGTCGTAGAGGTCCTTGGGCAGGATCGGCAGCACGACGTGCTCCCAGAGGTCGTCCTTGATCGCGCCCTCGGCGCCCTCGGCGTGCTGCGAGGAGATCAGCAGCTGCTCGATGCCGACGGGGCGCCCGTCCTCGTAGCGCACGGAGACCTGGGTCTTGCCGTCGGGACGCAGGTACTCGAGCGAGCCGTCCTTGCGCACGTCGGTGAGGCGCTTGGCGAGCTTGTGCGCGAGCGAGATCGGGAGCGGCATGAGCTCGGGGGTCTCGTTCGTCGCGTAGCCGAACATCATCCCCTGGTCGCCGGCGCCGGCGACGTCGAGCGCGTCGTCGTCGTTGGGGTCGGTGCGGGCCTCGTAGGCCTGGTCGACGCCCTGGGCGATGTCGGGCGACTGCTTGTCGATCGCGTTCAGCACGGCGCACGAGTCGGCGGAGAAGCCGAGCTCGGCGTCGACGTAGCCGATGCCGCGGATCGTCTCGCGGGCGACCTCCTGGATGTCCACGTAGACCTCGGTCGAGATCTCGCCGGAGACGACGACGAGGCCGGTGTTGACGAGCGTCTCGCAGGCGACGCGGCCGGTCGGGTCGCCCTTGAGGACGGCGTCGAGGACGCCGTCGGAGATCTGGTCGGCGACCTTGTCCGGGTGCCCTTCGGTGACCGACTCGGAGGTGAACAGGAACGACGTGTCTTGGCTCATGGAATCCAGAGGGAGAGATCGACGGTGGATGCGCTCTCGCCGCCGGAGGCGCGCGCGCCGATGGCGCGCACCCGGGCGAGATCGCGGCGGATGCCGCCCGCGGACCCGATGGCTCCCGTGGAGCCGTCGTCCCCGAGGCGGAGCAGCTGGTCAGGGAGGAGAAAGACTAGCGAGGAGATCGGATTTCGGGGGTTTGCCGGGTCGCCGAGGACGCGCTGGTAGGCCGGGGTGCCCGCGAGCGCGGGCGCGCCGGGCGCGAGCGCGGCGATGCCGGCGGCCGAGGTCGCGAGCACGAGCACGTCGCCGCGGGTCACCGCCCAGCCGAGCACGCGCCCCGGCCCGCCGTTGACGAGGCGGGCGGGCACGCCGCCGGGCCGGGCGTCCGCCCAGGCGACCCCGTCCGGCACGCCGGCGAGCGGGGCGAGCGCGCCCTCGAGGCGGCGCATGGCCGCCCGCGCGCGGGCCGGGTCGCGCACGCGCGCGAGCAGCGTGAGGCCGGGGCCGTCGGGGGTCGGGGCGATGACGATCGCCGATTCGCGGCCCTGGTCTCCGAGCGTGCGCAGCGCCCCGCCGCCGGCGTCGGCGAGCGCGCGCACGTCGACGGCGCCCGACGGCGAGAGCAGCTCGAACAGGCGCCCGAGGGTCGAGGAGAGGTCGCCCGAGCCGAGGAACGCGAGCGCGTCCGCCGGCGCCACGGCCTGCAGCGTCGGCCGGAAGCGGGCGGGCGCCTCGCCGCGGCGGGTGATCCGCCGCACGCGCAGGTCGGCGCCGTCCCCGGTGGGCGACAGCGCGGCCGCCGCGCCGCGCAGCCCGGGCGTGTCGAGCAGGCCGGCGAGCGTCCCGATCGTGCCGCCGAGCGGCGTGAGCAGGCGCCGCAGCCCCGCGGGCGAGGCCCAGGCGTCGGCGGCGCGGTCGGCGGGCAGGCCCGCCGCCGCCGCGCGGTAGACGGGCGCACGCACCAGCGCCGGCACGCGGCCCTCGGCGACGCCCTGGGCGGCCAGGACGGCGCCGGGCTCCCCGATCGCGACGAGTCCGTCGACCCGGCGCGCCACGAGCGTCCCGCACGGGCGCGGCGCCTCCCCCACCGCGTCCGCGGGCGCGTCGGTGACCAGCAGCGAGACCGAGCCGCCGCGGCCCGCGGGGAGGATCGCGAGCGTCGTCTCGGTGCCGGGGCGCCGGCGCAGGTCCAGGCCGCAGCCGGGCACCTCGAGCCGGCGCAGCAGGTCGCGCCGGAAGCGCGGCCAGCCCGGCAGCCGCCCGGCGACGCGCGCGCCGGCGACGACCGCCCGCCGCTGCGCGTCGGTGGAGACGTGGACCGCGGCGAGCGCCCGGGCGGGCACGAGCGCGAGCGTCCGCG
>JALOLQ010000346.1 GCA_025455895.1 Solirubrobacteraceae bacterium | reverse complement strand
GCCCCCTGGCAGGACACGACGCCGCTTGCCGGCGTCGTGACAGGAGCGGGCGCCGCACGTGTCCCCCGCCCCCCGAAGGGCGGGGGACACTGCGGCGCGTGAGCGGTCTCCTCCGGAGCCCTACGGGAGCCCGCGCCCTACTGCACCCGCTCGATGATCATCGCCTCGCCCTGGCCCTGCGCGACGCACATCGTCTCGATGCCGTAGCGGCCGCCCATGGTCTCCAGGTCGTTGAGGAGCGTGGTCATGATCCGCACGCCGGTCATCCCGAACGGGTGGCCGAGGGCGATCGCGCCGCCGTGCGGGTTGAGCTTCTCCAGGTCGATCCCGCACTCCTGGGCGATCGGGAGCACCTGCGCGGCGAACGCCTCGTTGAGCTCGACGACGTCGATGTCGTCGATCGTCAGCCCGGCGCGGTCGAGCGCCTTCCTGATCGCCCCGATCGGCGCGACGCCCATGTACTCGGGCTCGTTGCCCCACGTCGCCGCGGTGATGATCCGCGCGCGCGGCTTCAGCCCGAGCTCGGCGGCCTTCTCCTCGCTCATGATGAGCGCGGCGGCGGCCCCGTCGTTCAGCGGGCACGCGTTGCCGGCGGTGACCGTGCCGTCCTCACGGAAGGCCGGCTTCAGCGAGCCGAGCTTCTCGACCGTCGAGTCCGCGCGCGGGCCGTCGTCCTTGTCGACGACGGTGCCGTCCGCGAGCGTGACGGGCACGATCTCGCGGGCGAAGAACCCGTCGTTCTGGGCCGCGACGGCGCGCTCCTGCGAGCGCTGGGCGTAGGCGTCCTGATCCTCGCGGGTGACGCCCCACTTCTCGGCGACGTTCTCCGCGGTGAGGCCCATGGCGATGTACGCGTCGGGCTGCCCGGGCTCCTTGCCCTGGAGGTTCTCGTTCTGGTCCTCGGGGTGGGCGGCCTCCTGCGCGGCGTTGTAGCGCGAGACGAACTCGACGCCGCCGGCGATGTACACGTCGCCCTGTCCGGCGACGATGTTGTTGGCCGCGGCGCGGATCGCGTCGAGGCCGGACGCGCAGTAGCGCGAGACGGTGATCCCGTTCGTCTCCTGCCCGAGCTTGTCGCTCAGCAGGACGGCGATCCGGGCGATGTTGTTGGCCTGGAGCCCCTGCGGGAGCCCGCAGCCGGCGATGACCTCCTCGACGCTCGCGGGGTCGACCCCCGGGTTGCGCTCGAGCAGGGCGTCGATGATGAACGCGAGCGTCTCATCGGGGCGCAGCGAGGCGAGCGAGCCCTTGAAGGCGCGCCCGACCGGCGTGCGGACGGCGTCGACGATGACGGCCTGTGACATGAGTCATGTCCTTTCGATTGTGGGCCCGGCGGTCGCACTCCACGGGCGTTCTCCCCGGCGGTCGCACTCCACGGGGCCTTTGTGCCCGGCGCTGGAACCGGCCGGGCACCTTTCAGTCTACGCCTCGGTCCCGCCGATGCGCTCGAGGACGAGGTCGACCGCGGCCGCCCAGTAGCGCTCGCCGTGCGCGGTGGAGGACTCCCGCGGGTCGCCGATCACGCCGTTCGCGGCGACGTCCTCGATGCTGCCCGCGAACAGCGCCCCGAGCGCGGCGGCGGGATCGCCGGTGTAGCCGGGCTCCGCCGCACCGGTGCGCACGAGATCCGGCGCGATCGCCAGGATCAGCGAGGTCTCCCACTCGCCGGCGTGCAGCCCGCCGTCGCCGAGCGCGATCCCGAACTCGCGCTCGCCGATCAGCGCGATCTCGAGCAGCGCGGTCACGTCGGTGAGCGCGTCGATCCGCGCCCCCTCGACCGGCCCGAGCTGCTCGAGCGCCGCGGCGAGCGGGGCGAAGTTGCCGCCGTGCGTCGGCAGCAGCACGATCCGCCGGAAGCCGCTGCGGGCGAGCGAGCGCACGTGGTCGGCGACGATCGCGTGGAAGGTCGCGTCCTCGAGCGACAGCGTCCCCGCGAAGGCGAGGTGGTGGCGTGAGCAGCCGACGCGGACGGTCGGCGCCAGGAACGCGCCGAGGCGGTCGGCGACGAGGCGGGCGAGGTGGTCGCCGATCATCGCGTCGGTGCCGAGCGGCAGGTGCGGGCCGTGCTGCTCGGTGGCGCCGAAGGCGACGACGACGGTGTCGCGGCCGGCGTCGATCCCGGCGCGGATCTCCGGCCAGGTCATGCGGTCCAGTTCCAGTGCTCCCGAATGGGTGCGCGGCATGGATCTTCCTCTCGATTGTGAGCCCGGCGGTCGCACTCCACGGGCGTTTCCCCCGGCGGTCGCACTCCACGGGGCCTTTGTGCCCGGCGCTGGAACCGGCCGGGCGCCGCGAACCCTACACCCCGGCATAGGATCCGCCGCCCCGTCCCCCACCCAGGAGCACAGCGAGATGAAGATCGACGGAGCGGGCGCCATCGTCTCGGGCGGCGCCTCCGGCCTCGGCGAGGCCACGGTGCGCCGGCTGCACGAGCAGGGCGCGAAGGTCGTGATCGCCGACGTCAACCCCGAGAAGGGCGAGCCGCTCGCCGCCGAGCTGGGGATCGCGTTCGTCCAGACGGACGTGCGCGACGAGGATCAGGTCCAGGCGGCGGTCGACGAGGCCGCGAAGGCCGAGGGCGGCCTGCGGATCGCGATCGCGTGCGCGGGGACGGGCATCCCGATCGGGACGGGCATCCCGATCAAGGTCGCCTCGAGCAAGGGCCCGCACCCGCTCGAGGCGTTCAAGGTGATCATCGACATCAACCTCGTCGGCACCTTCAACCTCATGCGCCTGGCGGCGTTCAAGATGCTCAGCGAGAACGAGCCGGACGCCGGCGGCGAGCGCGGCGTGCTCGTCAACACCGCGTCGGTCGCCGCGTTCGAGGGCCAGATCGGCCAGATCGCCTACTCGGCCTCCAAGGGCGGCGTCGTCGGGATGACGATCACCGCGGCGCGCGACCTCGCCGACAAGGGCATCCGCGTCTGCACGATCGCCCCGGGCCTGTTCGACACGCCGCTGCTCGCGGCGCTGCCCGAGGACGCGAAGGCCTCGCTCGGCGCCCAGGTCCCGTTCCCGTCGCGGCTCGGGCAGCCGGCCGAGTACGCCCAGCTCGCCGCCGCGATCGTCGAGAACCCGATGCTCAACGGCGAGACGATCCGCCTCGACGGCGCGATCCGGATGGCGCCGAAGTAGGCGGGCCCGCCGGGCGGACCGGGACACCCAGACCCGAGGCGACGTCCGCCTGCCCACCGTCGAGCGTCACGAGCGGGGCGCCCAGGTGCCGGGCGAGCACCACGTACGCGGCATCCTGGACCGTGAGACGATCGCGGAGCTCCCACGCCTCGGCGGCCAGCCCGCGGAGGCCGAAGGACCGCAGCCGGGCCCGGAGCAGATGCTCGACGGCACGCCGGGCCTGCAGCGCGTCGATCGCCTGCCGGCGCTCGGCGCGGCGGAGCCCCGCGAGCACCTCGGCGACGTGGTGACCCGGCACGGCGAGGCGCCCGGCACCCTGCAGCGCTGCGAGGACCTCGCGCTCGCGCGTCCCGCCGACGAGCAGCTCGACGACCGCGCTCGCGTCGACGATCACCATTCCTCGTCCCTCACGCCGCGGACGAGCTCAGCACCCGAGACCGGCGAGCGCGGCCGACCGGGGTCGGCGCGCACCTGGGCGAGCCACTCGTCGACCGTCGGCAGGCCGGCGATCTGCTCGAGCTCGCGGAGCAGGAACGCGCTGAGCGAGACCCGCTCCGCCGCGGCCTGCTCGCGGAGCCGCTCGTGGAGCTCCGGCGGGACGTCCTTGATCTGGATGTGCGGCATGCGGATCGCATGCTCCGCCGTGTCGGGGCGAGCGTCAAGGGCCATACCGCCCGAGGCCGTGGGCCGGCGGGTTCGCCCCCCGCGACGCTCAGAGTCCGAGATCCCTCACGCCGAGCTCGTCGAACCCGATGTGGTGGGCCAGCTCGTGGCGCACGGTGATCGTCACCTGCTCGCGCAGCAGGTCGGCGTCGTGGCCGAAGTCGCGGCGCAGCGTGTCGCGGAAGATGATGATCCGGTCGGGGTAGTCGTCGCGGCTGGCGCCGTCGCCCATGTAGAGGCCGTAGGCGTGGTGGCGGCGGCCGTGGTCGGAGATGACGACGGCGACGTTGCGCTCGAGCGCGACGCGCAGCAGGTCGGGCAGGTCGTCCATCGCCTCGCGCACGAGCTCCTCGAAGTCCTCGTCGTCCCACGGGTCGAGGTCGAGGAACTCGAGCTCGCCGGGGTCGGCGGCGGTGCCGCTGGCGGCGAGCCGCTCGCTGCGCAGGACGACCTGCTCGAAGTCCTCCTCGGACGCGGGCTCGCGCCAGTCGGCGAGGCGCAGGCCGAGCGCGATCGCGGTGCCGAAGATCGCGATCACGACGAAGCCGATGACCCCGGCGGTCTCGATCGCGCGGACGACGGGGTTGACGCTGAACCCGCCCAGCAGCGCGGCCGCGGTGAGCCCGGCGCAGAGCGCCGTGCAGGCGGCGAAGGCGATGCGGCGGGCGGGGGGCATGGTCGCTCCGCGAGCGACTATCGCATGGCGCGCGAGATCACGAGCCGCTGGATCTCGTTCGTGCCCTCGTAGATCTGGGTGATCTTCGCGTCGCGCATCATCCGCTCGACGGGGTACTCGCTGACGTAGCCGTAGCCGCCGAGCACCTGGACGGCCTCGGTGGTGACCCACATCGCCGTGTCGGAGGCGATGAGCTTCGCCATCGAGGTGAGCTTCGCCAGCTCGGGCTCGTTGCGGTCGGCGGCGGCGCTGGCGCGGTAGGTCAGCTCGCGCGCGGCGGCGGTGCGCGCCTCCATCTCCGCGAGCTTGAAGGCGATCGCCTGGTGCTCGTGGATCGGCTTGCCGAAGGTGATCCGCTCCTTCGCGTACCCGTTGGCGTAGTCGGTCGCGCCCTGCGCGATGCCGACGGCCTGCGCGGCCGCGCCGAGGCGGGTGCGGGCGAGCACGCTGAGCGCGATCGGCAGTCCCTGGCCGGGCTCGCCGATGACGTTCTCGGCCGGGACGCGGACGTCCTCGAAGACGGGCGAGCCGGTCGGGGAGCCCTTGATGCCCATCTTCTTCTCGAGCTTGCCGATCGAGACGCCGGGGCTGTCGGCGTCGACGACGAACGCCGAGGTGCGGCGGTTCTCGCGGTCGGTCGAGGCGAAGACGACGAAGAAGTTCGCGATCCCGACGTTCGTGATCCAGTTCTTCGTGCCGTTGAGGATCCAGGAGTCGCCGTCCTGCACGGCGCTGGTGCGCAT
>JALOLQ010000039.1 GCA_025455895.1 Solirubrobacteraceae bacterium | reverse complement strand
GTCCTCTTCGCCTCCGGGCTCGCGCTCGAGGGCGTCAAGCCGGTCTGCGCGATCTACTCGACGTTCCTGCAGCGCGCGTTCGACCAGATCGTCCACGACGTCGCGCTTCAGGACCTGAACGTCGTCTTCGCGATGGACCGCGCCGGCCTCGTCGGCGACGACGGCCCGACCCACCACGGCGCGTTCGACATCGCCTACCTGCGCTGCCTGCCGAACATGACGCTCATGGCCCCGCGCGACGAGGCGCAGCTCGTGGACATGCTGCACACCGCGCTGGCGATCGACGGCCCGGTGGGCCTGCGCTACCCGCGCGGCGAGGGTGTCGGCGTGCCGCTGCCCGCCGCGCCGCAGGCGCTCGAGGTCGGCACGGGGGAGATCCTGCGCGAGGGCCGCCGGGTGGCGCTGCTCGGCTACGGCTCCGGCGTGCAGAAGGCGCTCGAGGCCGCGGATCTGCTCGCCGCCGACGGGATCGAGCCGACGGTCGCCGACGCGCGCTTCGCCAAGCCGCTCGACGCCGCGCTGATCGCCCAGCTCGCCGGCGAGCACGACCTGCTGGTCACGGTCGAGGAGGGCGTCCTGCAGGGCGGCTTCGGCTCGGCGGTGCTCGAGCACTGCAGCGACCACGGCATCACCACGCGGATCCTGCGCGTCGGGCTGCCCGACCGCTACGTGACGCACGGCAAGCCCGCGCTGCTGCACGCCGAGGTCGGGTTCACCGGCAAGGCGATCGCCCAGCGGGTCAGCGCGGCGCTCGGCGTCGGCGGCGAGATCCCCGCCGAGGCGTAGGCGGACCCGGCGGGTGGCGGCGCTGCACCCGCAGATCGCCGCGCTGATCGCCCGCGAGGAGTCGGCGACCGGCCTCGACGGCGGCGGTCCGCCCGATCTCGCCGAGCTGCGCGCGAGCTACCTGCAGGCCGCGCTCGAGCTGGGCGGGGAGCCGCAGGCGGTCGAGCGCGTCACCGAGGTGCTCGTGCCCGGCGAGCCGGAGGTGCCCGTGCGCGTCTACGAGCCGCTCGGCGGCGCGCGCGACGGCGCCGGGCCGATCCTCTGGCATCACGGCGGCGGCTGGGTGATGGGCGATCTGCCGGGCTTCGACCACGTGGCGCGCGAGCTGGCGAACGTCGCGGGGCGGGTCGTGGTGAGCGTCGACTACCGGCTCGCGCCGGAGCACCCGCACCCCGCGGCCGTCGAGGACGCGGCCGCGGTGCTGCGCTGGGCGGCTTCGGCGGGAACGGCCCGCTTCGGCTGGGATTCCGGGCTGAGCGCCGTCGGCGGCGACAGCGCCGGCGCGCAGGTGGCGGTCGCCGGTGCGCTGGCGGCCCCCGGCGTGGCCGCCGAGCAGCTGCTCGTCTACCCGGCGCTCGACGCGGCGATGGCGTCGGCGTCCTACGCCGAGTTCGCCGGCGGGCCGATGCTCACCCGCGCCGCGATGGAGATGTGCTGGGCGGCGTACCTGGCCGGCGGCGCGGGCCCCGTCGCCCCGCTCGACGGCTCGGACCTCTCCGGCCTGCCGCCGGCGCGGATCGCCGTGGCGGGCCACGACCCGCTGCGCGACGACGCCCTGCACTACGCCGGGGCACTGCGTGACGCGGGCGTGGGGGTCGAGCTGCGCGACTTCGAGGACATGACCCACGGCTTCCTGCGCTGGGGCGGGGTCGTGGACCGCGCCCACGAGCTGATCGCCTGGCTGGCGGGCTGAGCCTCGAGCGGCCCGCGCGGGCGACGATGGAGCGAAACCGTCCACCACGAAGGCTTTCTCCACATCATCGGCGGCGATACCGGCCGCGAACCACCGCACAAAGAGAGACGCCCCGGGGGGAGCCGGGGCGTCTCAGGGGAGGAGAGAACTGCTATGTGATGTGGGTCCAGCTATGTGATCACTGCGGGAAGGTCCGGTGTCGGGGGCGGCGGCGGTGTCCTGGTGGGCAGGTCGCGCGCTCTCGACGAAGCACAAGGTACGCAGGCCGGACCATTTCGTCTGTGAGGGGCGTCACACATGACGAAACGGGTCTCTCGCGGCTACGGTGGCGCCTGCCATGGCCGCGAAGGTCCGCCTCGACACGCTGCTCGCCCGCCGCGGCGTCTTCCCGTCCCGCGCCCGCGCCGCGGCCTCGGTGATGGCCGGCGAGGTCCGCCTCGGGGCTCACGGCGAGCGGGCCGCGAAGCCCGGCCAGCTCGTCGCCGAGGACGTCGAGCTCACCGTCGACGAGGCGCCGCGCTTCGCCTCGCGCGGCGGGACGAAGCTCGACAACGCGCTCGGGGCGCTCGGCCTCGACGTCGCCGGCCGGAGCGCCCTGGACGTCGGCGCCTCCACCGGCGGGTTCACCGACTGCCTGCTCCAGCGCGGCGCCGCCCACGTCGTCGCGCTCGACGTCGCCTACGGCGAGCTCGACTGGCGCCTGCGCGGCGACGAGCGGGTCACGGTGCTCGAACGCACGAACGCCCGCGCGATCACGCCGGCCGACCTGCCGTACGCTCCCGACCTCGTGGTCGCCGACGTCTCGTTCATCTCGCTCACGAAGGTCCTGCCCGCCGTGCTCGCCTGCTGCGCGCCGCGCTGGGACGCGCTCGTGATGGTCAAGCCGCAGTTCGAGGTCGGCCGTGAGCGCGTCGGGAAGGGCGGCGTGGTGCGCGACCCGGCGCTGCGCCGCGAGGCGGTCGCCGGCGTCGCGGCCTTCGCGCGCGAGGCGTGCGGCGCGGCGGTGCTCGGCTTCGCCCCCTCCGGGCTCCCGGGGCCGAAGGGCAACGTCGAGACGTTCGCCTGGCTGGCCGAGGCCGGGCGCGAGGGCGCGCTGGA
Source organism: Solirubrobacteraceae bacterium (assembly GCA_025455895.1). Lineage (GTDB taxonomy): Bacteria > Actinomycetota > Thermoleophilia > Solirubrobacterales > Solirubrobacteraceae > F1-60-MAGs163. Next base: position 6,457 of record JALOLQ010000039.1, on the reverse strand, counting down.
CGAGCTCGAGCCCGCGCTCGAGGCGGTGGCGGCATGAGCGGCGGGCCGATCGCCGTCCTCTCGCACGCGCGCCCGGCCGAGACCGACGACGCGCTGCGCCACCTGATCGCCCTCGCCGCGCGGCGCGAGCGGCTCGTGCTGCTGGACGCCGAGGAGACCGCGAAGCACCCCTCGATCGCGGCGGGGCCGTTCGTCGAGCTGGACGCCGATCCGGGGCGCGCCGCCGACCTGGCGATCGCGCTCGGGGGCGACGGCACGATCCTGCGCGCGCTGCGGCGCGTCGCGGGGACCGGCGTGCCCGTCTTCGGCGTGAACTACGGCGAGATCGGGTTCCTGGCCACCGTGGACCGCGACGACGGGCCCGCCGGCTTCGAGCGCGCGCTGGACGGGGACTTCGAGACGCTCACCCTGCCCGCGATCGCCGTCGACCACGCCGATGCGGGCACGCCGGCGATCAACGACGTCGCGATCACCCGCCGGCCCGGCGAGCGGGTCGCCGAGCTGGCCTACGCGGTCGGCGGCGAGGAGGTCGGGCGCGTGCGCTGCGACGGCCTCGTCGTCGCCACGCCGGCGGGCTCGACCGGCTACAACCTCGCCAACGGCGGCCCGGTGATGGCGTGGGGCGTCGAGGGCCTCGCGGTCTCGTTCATCGCGCCGCACTCGCTCACCGCGCGCGCGCTCGTCGTCGCCCCCGGCGATCCGCTGACGGTGCACAACCGCTCGCACGTGCCGGTCGACGTCGCGATCGACGGCCGGCCGGCGGGCGAGATCCCGCCGGACGGGACGATCACCGCGGCCTTCCACCACGACGCCGCGGTGCTCGCGCAGCTCCCGGGCTCCTCGTTCTACCGGCGCCTGCGCGAGAAGTTCGGGCGCCTGGCCTCGTCCTGAGACGCGGCTCGCGCACTCTGTGACGCCTCAGCGGCGCGGGCGCCGTCCCGCGCCCGGTCCGTCAGCCCCCGCTGGTACACCCCGGGGGTGCTCCAGGAGCTGCGCGTCGAGAACCTGCTGCTGATCGAGCGCGCCGAGCTGCGGCTGGCGCCGGGGCTCAACGTGCTCACGGGGGAGACGGGGGCGGGCAAGACGGTCCTCGCCCACGCGCTCGACCTGCTGCTCGGCGGCAAGCCGCGACCGGGGATCGTGCGCCCGGGCGCCGCCGAGGCGTACGTCGAAGGGGTCTTCGACCTGCCGGACGGGCTGCGCGCACAGCTCGGCGAGCGGCTCCCGGAGGACGCCGAGGAGCTCGTCCTGGCGCGGCGCGTGAGCGCCGAGGGCCGCACGCGCGCGCTGCTCAACGGGCGCACCGCGACGGCCCGTGACCTGCGCGAGGCGGCCGAGACGCTGCTCTCGTTCTACGGCCAGCACGAGCACCGGCGCCTGACGCTCGCCTCCGCGCAGCTCGACCTGCTCGACGCGTTCTGCGGCCCGGAGCAGGCGGCGCGGCGCGAGGCGTGCGCGGCGGCCCATGCCCGCGTGCGGGCCGCCGAGCGCGTGCTGGCGGAGGTGCAGGAGCGCGGCGGCGCGCGCGAGCGCGAGCTCGACCTGCTCGTCTTCGAGCTCGAGGAGATCGAGGCGGCCGCGCCGGACGCCGACGAGGAGCGCGAGCTGCTGGCGGCGCGCGAGCGCCTGCGCCACCTCGAGGCGCTGCGGGCCGCGAGCCTCGGAGCGGCCGAGGCGCTGACCCCCGAGGACGGCCCGGGCGCGAGCGGCCTGCTCGCCGCCGGCGAGGCCGTGCTCGCGGACGTCGACGGGGTCGATCCGCAGCTCGACGCGCTCGCCGAGCGCTGGCGCAGCCTCGCGCTGGAGGCCGCCGACCTGGGCGCGGAGCTGCGCCGCTACGGCGAGGGCCTCGAGGGCGAGCCGGGGGCGCTGGAGGCGGCCGAGGAGCGCCTCGCCGTGCTGGACCGGCTCAAGCGCAAGCACGGCGGGTCGATCGCGGACGTCCTCGCGCACGCCGAGCGCTGCCGCGCGCGCCGCGCGGAGCTCGAGGGCGCCGAGGAGGCGGGCGCCCAGGCCGAGGCCGAGCTCGGCGCGGCCCGCGCCGAGCGCGACCGGGCCGCGCAGGCCCTCCGCGAGACCCGTGCGACGGCGGCGCCGAAGCTGTCCCGGGCCGTCCGCAAGGCGCTCGCCGACCTCGCGATGCCCGGCGCCGCGTTCGAGGTCGTCCTCGAGCCGCGCGATCCCGGCCCCACGGGAGCCGACGGCGCCGAGTTCCTGCTCGCGCCGAACAGCGGCGTCCCGGCCGCGCCGATCCGCGAGGCGGCCTCGGGCGGCGAGCTCTCGCGCGTGATGCTCGCGCTGCTCGGCGTGGCGAACGACCGATCCTCCGCCACGCTCGTCTTCGACGAGGTGGACGCGGGCATCGGCGGGCAGACCGCGCGCGCCGTCGGGGCCCGCCTGCGCGAGCTGGCGGCGGGCCGGCAGGTGCTCTGCATCACCCACCTCCCGCAGATCGCCTCGCTCGCCGAGCGGCACTTCTCGATCGAGAAGGACCCGGGCGCCGATCCCGCGCGCACGACGGTCACCGAGCTGCGCGAGCCCGAGGTCGTCGGCGAGCTCGTGCGGATGCTCGGGGCCGACGCCGGCGACGCCGCCGCGCGGCGCCACGCGCGTGAGCTGCTGCGCGCCGCGTAGGAGCCCATAGACTCGCCGACGTGGAGCGGTCCGCGCTCGAGTCCGTGGCGGTCGTCCGCGGCCCCGTGCGGCGGGGGCGCAAGACGAAGCTGCTCGTGAAACGGCTTCGGCCCGGCGAGATCGCGCTCATCGACCACCACAACCTCGACCGCGTCTCCGCCGAGGACCTGATCGCCGTCGGGGCGAAGGCCGTCCTGAACTGCCGGCCGTCGTCCTCGGGGGAGTACCCGAACATGGGCCCGCTGCTGCTCGTCGAGGCCGGGATCCCGCTCGTCGACCTGCCGAACGACGTGCTCTTCGACCGCCTCAAGGACGGCGACGCCGTCGAGCTGCGCGGCGGCGCGGTGTGGGCCGGCGCCGCCTGCGTGGCCCAGGGTGCGCTCCAGTCCCCGGACGAGGTCCGCGAGGCGACCGAGCGCCGCCGCCGCGAGATCGGCGGCGCGCTCGAGGCGTTCGCGAAGAACACCGTCGAGCACATGGTCGAGGAGCAGGACCTGCTCTCGGGGAAGATCGAGCTGCCGCGCTTCGACACCGACTTCCGCGACCGGCCGGCGCTGATCGTCGTGCGCGGCGTCGACCACCAGCGCGACCTCCAGGCGCTGAAGCCCTACATCCGCGACGTCAAGCCCGTCCTGGTCGGCGTCGACGGCGGCGCCAACGCGATCCTCGAGGCCGGCTTCCGCCCGGACATGATCGTCGGCGACATGGATTCGGCCGCCGAGGCGACCCTCGCCTGCGGCGCGGAGCTCGTCGTCCACGCCTATCCCGACGGCCGCGCCCCCGGCCGGGAGCTGCTCGAGCGCCTGGGACTCGCGCACAAGGTCGTGCCCGCACCCGGCACGAGCCAGGACGTCGCGATGCTCATCGCCGGCGAGAAGGGCGCGCAGCTCATCGTCTCGGTCGGCTCGCAGTTCAACCTCGTCGAGTTCCTCGACAAGAACCGCCAGGGCGCCTCGTCGACGTTCCTCACGCGGCTGCGCCTGGGGGAGAAGATCGTCGACGCGAAGGGCGTGAGCCGGCTCTACCGCCCGGCGCCCGGGATCGCCCCGGCCGCGGTCATCCTCGGCGTCGGCGTGATCGCGCTCGTGGCGGTGGTGCTCGTCACGCCCGGCCTGCGCGACGTCGCGGACCTCCTGTGGATCAAGCTGCGCGTGCTGCTCGGGGGAGAGGTGTGAGGCGCGGGCGCCGGTAGGCTGCCCCGCCTCGCAGGCCACGATGTTCGACTTCCGCTACCACGCCATCTCGCTCGCCGCCGTGCTCGTCGCGCTCGTCGTCGGCGTGCTGCTCGGCGTCGCGATCGGCGACGCCGGGCTCGTCTCCTCGGCCGAGCAGTCCGTGCGCGACTCGCTGCGCGGGGACGTGCGCGCCGCCCAGGACGAGCGCCGCGAGGCGCAGGACGCCCTCGGCGCCGAGCAGCGCTACTCGGAGGCCGCCTACCCGCTGCTCGTCGCCGACCGCCTGCCCGGCGAGCGGATCGGCCTGCTGTTCCTCGGGCGCCCGTCGGAGACGATCGCCCGCGACGTGCGCAACGCGCTGGACGGCACCGGCGCGCGGCTGACGGGCACGATGGCGCTGCGCGAGCCGCCCGACCTCGCCGCGCTGGCCGAGGCGGCCGACGGCACCCGCTACGCGGACCTCGAGCAGGATCCCGCGCTGCTCGAGGACTTCGGGCGGCGGATCGGCATCCAGCTCGTCCAGGGCGGGCGCCTGCTGCGCCGCGAGCGCGACGCGCTCTTCTCCACGCGGGCGGGCTCGCTCGGCCCGTTCGACGCGCTCGTGATCGCGCGCTCGCCGCGCGAGCTCGAGGGCGACGCCGAGCGGCAGACCGCGGACCTCGAGGACGGGATCGTCGCCGGGCTGCGTGAGAACCCCGTGTCGGTGGTGGGCGTCGAGACGAGCGAGGCGGACCCCTCGCAGGTGCCGTGGTTCCGCGAGCGCGACCTCACGAGCGTCGACAACATCGACCAGGTCGCGGGCCGCGCCGCGCTCGTCTTCGCGCTCGCGGGGGCGACCGGCACGTTCGGGGTCGGCCCGCAGGCCGAGAGCCTGCTGCCCGCGCCCGAGAGCGCGGGCGCCGCGGGCTGAGGGCCGCGGTCAGTCCTGCGTGCGCTCGAAGTCCAGCGCGACCGAGTTGATGCAGTAGCGCTGCCCGCCCGGGCCGGGGCCGTCGTCGAACACGTGGCCCAGGTGCCCGCCGCAGCGCGCGCACAGGACCTCCGTGCGGACCATCCCGTGCGAGCTGTCGGGCCGCAGCTCGACCGCCTCGGCGACCATCGGATCGGTGAAGCTCGGCCAGCCCGAGCCGGACTCGAACTTCGTGTCCGAGGCGAAGAGCGCCGCCCCGCAGCCGCGGCAGCGGAACGTCCCCGGGCCCTTCTCGTCGAGGTAGGCGCCGGTGAACGGCCGCTCGGTCGCCGCCTCGCGCAGGACGGCGTAGGCGTCCGGGTCCAGCTCCCGGCGCCACTCCTCCTCGGTCCTGACGATCCTGCCCTCGGTGTCCATCGCCGATCTCCCTCGTCGCTTGCCCGCAGTACGGCCCCGGCGCCCGGGCGGACGTCCCGGTCCGTCGCCGCCGCCCGCTAGGTTGCCCCGGTGCGAGCGCTGCCGCTCATCCTCTCACTTGCCGCCGCCCTCGCCCTCGCCCCGTCGCTCGTCGCCTTCCTGCGCGAGAACGGGCACGTGCGCCGCAACTGGCGCGGCGCGGACCTCCCGACGCCGATCGGGCTGCTGATCCCGGCCGCCGCGCTGGCCGCGCTCGCCCCGCTCGCGCTGCTCGCCGGGCTGTTCGACGCCGACACGCTGGCGATCGCGGGCCTCTACTTCGTCCTGCCGGTCGCCGCCCTCGGCCTGGCCGACGACGCCTACGCCGGCCCGTCGCGCGGCTGGCGCGGGCACGGCGGCGACGCGCTGCGCGGCGCGTTCAGCACCGGTGCGCTGAAGGCCGTGGGGACGCTGGCGCTCGCACTGGCCTGGAGCGCGCTCACCCAGCCCGACCCGGCGGAGTTCCTGCTCGCCGCGGGCGTCCTCGTGCTCGCCACGAACCTCTTCAACCTGCTCGATCTGCGCCCCGGCCGCTCGGTCAAGGGCTTCGTGCTGCTCGGCGCCGCGCTGACGCTCGGGAGCCTCGACGTCTCGCCGCTGCTCGACCTCGGGCTGTGGGTCGGCCCGATCCTCGTCGCCGGCTGGCTGGACCTGCGCGAGCGCGGCATGCTCGGGGACACCGGGTCGAACGTCGTCGGCGCCGTCGCCGGCATCTGGCTCGTGCTGACGCTCGACGTCACCGGCCTGGCGATCGCCGTCGCGGTGCTCGCCCTGCTCACCGTCTACGGGGAGGTCCGCTCGATCAACGCGCTCGTCGAGCGGGCTCCCGGTCTTCGTCACCTAGACTCCCTCGGAAGGGTCCACCGTGCCTGAAACGCTTCGCAAGCCCCGCTACATCTTCGTCACCGGCGGTGTCGTCTCCTCGCTCGGCAAGGGCATCGCCGCGGCGTCGATCGGGCGCCTGCTCGTGGCCCGTGGGCTGCGGGTGGGCCTGCAGAAGTTCGATCCGTACATCAACGTCGACCCGGGCACGATGTCGCCCTACCAGCACGGCGAGGTGTTCGTGACCGAGGACGGCGCGGAGACCGACCTCGACCTCGGGCACTACGAGCGCTTCACCGACGAGAACACCTCGAGGGCGTCGAACGTCACCGCCGGCTCGGTCTACAACTCGGTGATCCGTCGCGAGCGCCGGGGCGACTACCTCGGCGGGACGGTCCAGGTGATCCCCCACATCACCGACGAGATCAAGAACCGCATCCTGATCGTCGCGGAGACCAAG
>JALOLQ010000345.1 GCA_025455895.1 Solirubrobacteraceae bacterium | reverse complement strand
CACTCCTCCGAACTCCGCCTGATCAGGCGGCGTTCGTCGTTCCCGGCTCGTCCTCTCCGGCGTCCCCCGCCGCCTCCGGCCCGGGCTCGAAGCGCCGTTTGGGAACGTCCCCCCAGAGCGACTCGAGCCGGTAGAAGTCGCGCGTCTCGGGGACGAACACGTGCACGATCACGTCGAAGTAGTCCATGAGGATCCAGCGCGCCTCCTGGGCGCCCTCGACGCGCCGCGGCAGCAGCCCGTGCTCCTTCTTGAGCCCGAAGTGGATCGCGTCGTGGATCGCCTTGGCCTGGCGATCGCTCGTGCCCGAGCAGATCACGAACCCGTCCGTGAACGCGGACACGCCGCGCAGGTCGAGGGCGACCACGTCCTGGGCCTTCTTGTCCAGCGCGTAGCCGGCGATCAGCTCGGCGAGCTGCTCGCTGGTCAGCGCCTCGGCGGCCTGCGTCATGCGGGGTGCTCCTCCATCGTGGGGATCGGGTGCCCGGGCGCAACGGCCCCCGGGCGGTACAGGCCGCGCGCGGCGATCTCGGCGGCGACGGCGTCAGGGACGAGCCAGCGGACCGGGCGGCCCTCGGCGACCCGCCGGCGGATCAGCGTGGACGAGACGTCGAGCCGCGGCATCTCGAACCGGTCGAGCCGCGTCCCGTCGTGGAACGGCGCGACCGCCGCGGCGATCTCCTCGCTCCGCGCCCCGTCGCGCGCGGCGACGGCGAGCCGCGCGAGGCGCAGGACCTCCCCCGGCTCACGCCAGGTGGCGAGGCTCAGGAGGCTCAGCGCCATGTCCGCGCCGACGATGAACGTCAGCTCGTCCCCGGGTCGGTGCTCATGCAGTGCGCGCAGCGTATCCACCGTGTACGACGGCCCTTCGCGGCGCAGCTCGAGATCGCTGACGGCGAACCGCTCGTCGCCGGCCACGGCCCGCTCGCACAGCGCGAGCCGGACCTCGGGCCCCGGGTCCTCCGGCACGGCCTTGTGCGGCGGTGTGCGCGCGGGCAGAAGGAGGACGCGGTCGAGCCCGAGCCGCTCGTGCGCCTCCTGCGCGCAGACGAGGTGCCCGACGTGCGGCGGGTTGAACGTCCCGCCGAGGAGCCCGATGCGCGCCACGCGGCCCCGGATCTCAGGCCCGCACGTGACCGTCTCCGGTCACGACGTACTTGAACGTGCACAGCTCGCGCAGGCCGATCGGCCCGCGGGCGTGCAGCTTCTGGGTCGAGTTGCCGATCTCGGCGCCCATCCCGAACTCGCCGCCGTCGGTGAAGCGCGTCGAGGCGTTCACGTAGATGCACGCCGCGTCGATGCCGCGCTCGAACGCGAGCGCCGCGGCGAGGTCCTCGGTGACGATCGCCTCCGAGTGCCCCGAGCCGTGCGCGTTGACGTGCTCGATCGCCTCGCCCAGCGAGTCGACGACGCCGACCGCCAGCACGAGCGCGAGAAACTCGGTGTCCCAGTCCTCGTCGGTCGCGGCCACGAGATCCTCGCCGCCGGCGAGCGCGCGCACGCGCTCGTCCGCGCGCAGCTCGACGCCCTCGGCGCGCAGCGCTCCGACCACCCGCGGCACGAACGCCTCCGCGACGTCCGCGTGCACGAGCAGCGTCTCGGCGGCGTTGCACACGCCCGGCCGGTGGGTCTTGGCGTTCACGGCGATCGCCAGCGCGGCGTCGAGGTCCGCCGCGGCGTCGACGTAGACGTGGCAGTTGCCCGAGGCGGCGTAGATCACCGGGACCGTCGCGACGCCCTTGAGCGCCGCCTTCAGCCCCTCCCCCCCGCGCGGGATGATGAGGTCGACGACCCCCTCCTGGGTGGCGAGCTCGGCGAGCTCCTCGCGTCCGCCGCCGGCGACGAGCGCCAGGCAGCCCGCCGGCAGGCCCGCGCCCTCGGCAGCCTGTGCGGCGATCCCGGCGAGCACGGCGTTCGAGTGCGCGGCCGAGGACGAGCCGCGCAGCAGGCACGCGTTGCCGGACTTCAGGCACAGCACGGCGGCGTCGATCGTGACGTTCGGGCGCGCCTCGTAGACGATCGCGACCACGCCGAGCGGCACGCGGACCTTCTTCAGCTCGAGCCCGTTCGCCATCCGCCCGCCGCCGATCAGCTCGCCGACGGGATCGGGCAGCGCGGCGACCTGGCGCGCGCCGTCGGCGATCCCGGCGATCCGCTCGGGCGTGAGCGCGAGCCGGTCGAGCAGCGCGTCGGAGAGGCCCGCCTCACGGCCGGCCTCCATGTCGCGGGCGTTGGCCTCGAGGATCTCCGGCGTGCGCGCGACGAGCGCGTCGGCGATCGCGTGCAGCGCGGCGTCGCGCGTGCCCGAGTCGGTCGCGGCGAGCGGGCGCGCGGCGGCCTTCGCGGCCCGGCAGAGATCGGTGACGGTCGAGGCGGTCGTGGCCATGCGGACAGGGTAGTCCGCCGGAACGATCAGGCCAGCACGAAGTAATCGCGGTGGACGGCCTCGTCGGCCGCCCGCGGGAGCACCGCGCGGACCTCGTCGGTCTTGCGGCCCATGACCTTGCGCAGGTCGCCGGCCGCGAACGTGCAGATGCCCTTGCCGATCAGCGCCTCGCCGTCGCGGATCTCCACCGCGTCGCCCTGCTCGAAGCCGCCCTCGACGGCGACGATGCCGACGGGCAGCAGCGAGGCGCCGCCGTCGCGCAGCGCGCGAGCGGCGCCGGCGTCCACGACCACCGTCCCGCGCGCGGGCTTGGCGTACTTCAGCCACAGCTCGAACGAGGAGTAGCGCTGCTCCTGCGGCGCGAAGCGCGTGCCCTCCTCCTCGCCGCCGAGCGCCCGCGCGAGCGCCCCCTCGCGCAGCCCGCTGCAGATCGTCGTCGGGATGCCCGCGGCGGTCGCCATCTCCGCCGCGACGACCTTCGAGCGCATCCCCCCGGAGCCCAGCGACGACGGGTTCTGCCCGATCTCGAAGCCCGCGAGCTCCGAGACGTCGGTCACCTCGCGCACGAGCGGCGCCTGTGGGTCGTGGCGCGGGTCGGCGGCGTGCAGCCCGTCCTGGTTGGTCAGCAGCACGAGCCGGTCGGCGCCGATCAGGAGCGCGACCTGCGCGGCGAGGAAGTCGTTGTCGCCGAAGGTGATCTCCTCGGTCGCGGTGGTGTCGTTCTCGTTGATCACCGGGACGACGCGCCAGTCCAGCAGGCGCCCGAGCGTGCGCCGCGCGTTGAGGTAGTGGTCGCGGTGGCCGACGTCGAAGAAGGTCAGCAGCACCTGCGCGCTCGTGACCCCGCGCGCGCGCAGCAGCTCGTCGTAGACGCGGTAGAGCTTGCCCTGGCCGACGGCGCTCGCCGCCTGGAGGTCGTCGATCGTCGCCGGCCGCCCCTCCAGCCCCATGACCTCCATCCCGCGCGCGATCGCGCCGCTCGTGACGATCACCAGGTCGTCGCCCGCAGCGTGGCGCTCGGCGATCTCGGCGCACAGGTGCTCGAGCACGGCCGCGCGCAGCGACCCGTCGTCGCGCGCGACGATGTTCGACC
>JALOLQ010000344.1 GCA_025455895.1 Solirubrobacteraceae bacterium | reverse complement strand
ACCGTGCCGTTCGAGTTCCCGGCCGACGGCGGCACCGCCCCGCTCCCGTCGGGCCTCGCGGTCGGCTCGACGGGGTTCGTGAACACCGGCACGCTGACCGTCACGCGCGAGTAGAAGTGGCTACGGTCGGCCGGTGCACGCGCGCCGATCCCGGAACCACCCACCCACCACCGGGCCGGCACCCGGAGCGCCCCGATGACGGCGCCCGCGCTCGAGCCGCTGCTGCCGGTCGACGACCCGCCGGGCGTGCGGCGCCGGCGGATCGCGGTCGCCCTGGTGCGCGAGCTCGGGGCGTTCACGCTGCTCACGCTGCTCGCCCCGCTCGTGCTGGTCGGCGCCGCGGCCGTCGACGCCGTCCGCGGCCTGTTTCGCGGCACGCCGTGGATGACGGTGCGCCTCGCCGTCCTGCTCTGGTGGTTCCTGCTCCAGGAGATCCGCGGCCTGCTCAGCCTGCTGGGGATCTGGCTGCTGTCCGGCGGGCCGCTCGCGCGCGACACGCCGGCCCGGCGCCGGCGCGTCTACCGCCTGCAGGTCCGCTGGGCCGCCGACTCGTTCGCCGCCGTGCAGCGGCTGTGGGGCCTGCGGATCGACGTCGCCGGCGACGAGCTGATCCAGCCCGGGCCGGTGATCGTCCTCTACCGCCACGCGAGCGTCATCGACAACGCGCTGCCCGCGGTGCTCCTCAGCCGCCGCCACGGCCTCGACCTGCGCTACGTCCTCAAGGACGCGATGGCGGACTTCCCGACGCTCGACATCGGCGCGCGCTGGGTGCCGACCTGCTTCGTGCGCCGCGGATCGGACGACCCGGCACGCGAGATCGCCAAGGTGCGCACGCTCGCCGAGGGCCTGCGCACCGAGCGCGACGGGGTGCTGATCTTTCCCGAGGGGACGCGCTTCACCGCCGCGAAGCTCGCCCAGCTGCGCGAGCGCGGGGTGCGCGGGGCCGCTGAGCTGCACGAGGTGCTCCCGCCGCGCCCGGGCGGGCCGGTGGCGCTGCTCGAGGCGGCGCCGCACGCGGCCGTGCTGATCTGCGGGCACACCGGACTCGAGGGCTTCCACGACGTGCCCTCGCTGTGGGGCGGCAAGCTCGTCGGGGCGCGGGTGCACGTGCGGATCTGGCGCCACGAGCCGCAGACGCTCCCGCACGGGCGCGAGGAGCTGACGCACTGGCTCGAGGAGCGCTGGCGCGAGCTGGACGCGTGGATCGCCGCCGAGCGCGCCGGCGAGCCGCCCGCGTGAGCGGATAGCGTGCGCCGATGCGCCTGCTCGCCGCCGCCGTCATCGCCGCCGGGATCGCCGCGGGGCTGGCGAGCAGCCCGGCGCCGGCGGTCGTCGTCGGCACGCTGAAGACCTACCCGGTGGAGATCGACGTCGACCTCGAGCTCACCGAGCGCACGAGCTGGAAGGGCATCGAGGGCGGCTGCCCGGCCCCGGCGGAGAACTTCACGATGACCTACCGCGTGGACGTGAATTCGCGGCCGCTCGGGAAGCGCTCGCGGATCCGGCCGGGGACCGCGACGGTCAACAGCGCGATCACCTCGGCGACCGCCGCCTACGGCGACCGCGGCAGCTTCCGGCAGTTCTCGGTGTCGGCGCCCTGGGAGCTGCAGACGAGCAACCCGCCGAACTGCGGCGTGACGCGGCCGGTGCCGGACTGGGCGAGCTCGCCGACCTGCAAGCGCCTCTCCGAGCGCGTCTCCGCCTCGCTGCTGCAGGAGGGCACCGCGGGGAACGGCCGGCTCGTGCTCACGCGCACGACGAAGGCCGCCCCGACGACCTCCGCCGGGCAGATCGGCGTCTCCTGCCTGCGCACCCTGCGCGACCCGGCCGCCGTGGACGAGGCCGCGGCCGTCGTCCTGGGCCTGCGCAGCACGTTCATCTCGATCCCGGTCCGCAGCCTGCGCGCGAAGCTCGCCGCGCTCGCGACGGGCGGCGCCGGCGCGCGGCCGTCGTTCCGGCTGCCGATCGAGATCGACGGCGACTGCCGCGAGATGACGATGCGCGGCTCGTTCGGCAAGCGGCGCGGATTCACGAAGGCCCCGTGGAACACGCTCAACCGCCCGCTGGGCGACCGCGGCGACCTCGCCGCGGCGTCCACGTGCACGATCAGCGGCCGCGGCGACGTCGTCGTGCGGCGCGCCGGGAAGGTCCTGACGACGTCCTTCGGGCCCGGCGTGGGCTGAGCGGCTCAGCCGGCGGGCGGGCCCTCCGGGCCCATTCCGAGCTGCTCGAGCATCGCGAGCATGTCGACGACGCCCCGGTGGTCGACCCTCCCACAGGGAGGAAACCGCAGCAAGGCCGCGCCGAGGGCGTCCGTAGCGCACACGGACCCCGGTCGCGCGGCTTCCCCGCATGACGCGGGCCGCCCCGGGGCGTACGGTCATCCGATGCCGGCTCGCGCCGTCGCCTTCCTCACCGCGTACCTCGCCGAGCGCGACGTCGTCGTCACGAGCATCACGCGGCAGGCCGGCGGCGGCTTCGAGGTCTGCGCGCAGGGCGAGCGCGTGCAGGTCGGCGCGCCCGCCGGCGCCGGCGAGGTGAGCGCCTGGGCGCACGAGGCGGCCGACGCCGTCGTCGCGCGCCTGGGCAACCGGATGCTGCCGCGCTAGGACGGCGGGCCCGGTGGGCACGCCCGCGCGCGGGCCTCAACCACCGCGACCGCTCGCGCGCGGGCCGAGGAGCACGAACGTGCGCATCGGCCCCTTGCCCTTGACCTCGACGGTCCCGCGCTCGCGCA
>JALOLQ010000343.1 GCA_025455895.1 Solirubrobacteraceae bacterium | reverse complement strand
GCCCTTGCCCTTGGCCGGCATCTTGACCTGGACCTTCGCCGGCTTCGACGGCGTCGTGCTCGTCTTGGTCGGCGTGACGGTGGCCCCGCCGCTCGGCTGGAGCGTCAGGTCCGACTCGACCGGCTTGCCGGTGATCCGGCTGACGACCTTGATCGTGACCTGCGCGCTCTGCCCGGACTTCACCGTCTTGGGCGTCGGCTGGGCCTGCAGGCAGCTCGCCTCCTTGTTGAAGACGTTCTCGGCGTCCTGGACGAACGCGAGCCCCTCGCGCTGGGCGAACCCGATCGCCGCGGCGACGAGCCGCTCGCGGCCGGGGCGACCCCCGGTGATCTTCACCTCCTTGGAGGTGATGATCGCCGACTCCTTGGCGGTCGCCCGCGGCTTGATCCCGGTGGCCTGGCCGGTGGTCGGCGTCGCCGAGCCGGAGTCGGTCACGTTGACCTTCACGTCGTAGGAGGTCAGCTGGGCGCTGCGGCTCACGCGGCCGGTGATGGTGAACGTGCCGGTGACCGTCTCGGTGACCGGACCCTGGCCGGGCACGGTGTAGGTGCGCGTCGCCTTGAAGCTGCCGGTGGCCTCGACGACCCCGCCCTGCTTGGGGCACTTGACCTGCACGCCGTCGGTGCCCTGCAGCTCGAAGCTGTAGCTCTCGCCCTCGAGGCTGATCAGCGTCCCCTTCGTCTGCTCGGTCGTGCGGCCGGTGTCCGTGCCGACGTTGCCGCTCTTCAGGCGCTCGATGCGCGCGGCCACGTCCATCGCCCAGCCGATCGGCGTGGCGCCGATGTCCAGGCCGAGGTCGTTGCCGCCGCCGGTCTGGGCGGCGCGGGCGCTCGCGAGGCCGAGCGCGCGCTTGCGAGCGTTGATCGCCTGCTGGCCGGTGGCCACGAGGCGGTCCTCCCAGGCGAAGACGTCGTTGGCCCGCCCGCCGAGCGCCGCGGCGATCGAGCCCTTGGCGGCCGGCCCGGGCCGCGCCTGGCTGACGATCGACCCGAGCAGGCCGGCGGACGTGCGCGGCAGTCCCCGGGTCAGGCTGCGCGCGCTGAGGCAGCGCGCGGCGCGCCCGCGCGGGGCGACGCGGACCTGCCCGCGGCGGCAGCGCTTGGCCTTGCGCTTGGCGGCCGGGGCGGCGGCGGGGCCGGCGGCTCCGGCGACGGCCGGGTCGGGCGCAGGCCCGGAGCCCGCGGGCGCCGCGCCGGGCAGGGCGAGCAGCCCGGCGCCCATGAGGACGGCGATGAGGGTCGCGCGCATGGCCGGGACGCTACCGGGCACGCGGGCGGGCACCTGCCAGACTCGGCGCATGGACGTCGCCATCGGCCTCTACGAGAACTTCACCGCGCTGGACTGCGTCGGCCCCTACGACGTGCTCTCGCGTCTGCCGGGCGCACGCGTGCGCTGGGTGGCGGCCGAGCGCGGGCCCGTCCGCGCCGACGCCGGCCTCGTCGTCCACGCGCAGCACGCGCAGGAGACGTTCGCCGACGTGCCGGCGCCGGACGTGCTGCTGCTCCCGGGCGGGATGGCGTTCCCGAACGCCGAGAGCGACCCGGAGCTGATCGCCTGGGTGCGCACCGCGCACGAGCGCACAGCCTGGACGACCTCGGTCTGCACCGGCTCGCTGATCCTCGGCCACGCCGGCGTGCTCGACGGGCTGCGCGCGACCTCGCACTGGGCGGCGCTGCCGCTGCTGGCGAACCTCGGCGCGACGCCCGTCGAGGAGCGCGTCGTGTTCGAGGGCAAGGTGGCGACCGCGGCCGGCGTCTCCGCCGGGATCGACCTGGCGCTCGTCCTCTGCGAGCGGATCGCCGGCCGTGAGGTGGCCGAGGCGATCCAGCTCGGGATCGAGTACGACCCGGAGCCGCCGTTCGCCACCGGGAACGCGGCGCGGGCGCCGCAGGAGCTCAAGGAGCGGGCGCTGGGCGCGCTCGCGGCCGCGAGCTCCGCCGGTCAGTAGCGGTTGGCCTCGCGCAGCGCGCGCTGCATGTCGCGCTTGGTCTCGCGTTCCTTGATCGCCTCGCGCTTGTCGAAGCGGTCCTTGCCCTTGGCGAGCGCGATCTCGACCTTCGCGCGCGAGCCCGAGAAGTAGATCCGGGTCGGGACGATCGTCAGGCCGCGCTCGTGCTGCTTGGCGGCGAGCCGTTCGATCTCGCGCCGGTGGGCGAGCAGCTTGCGCGGGCGCTCGGGCTCGTGGTTCTCGCGCGCGGCGGGGCCGTAGGGCGGGATGTGGCAGTTGTGCAGCCACAGCTCGCCGTCGCGGACCTGCGCGTAGGCGTCCTTGATCTGCGCCGAGCCCTGGCGCAGCGCCTTGACCTCGGTGCCCTGGAGCACGACGCCGCACTCGAGCTTGTCGAGCAGCTCGTAGCGATGCCGGGCCTGCCGGTTCGTCGCGACGTCGCCGGGGGCGACCTTCTTCTTCTGGCCCTTCGCCATGCGCGATCCAGACTAGGGCGAGACGGCGGCGTGGTCGCCGTGGATCGCCCGGGCCGTGCGGGCGAGCCGCTCGTCGGTCGTCACGAGCGGCGTCCCGAGCGCGGCGGCGAGCGTCAGGTAGTAGGCGTCGGCCATGCTGACCGCGTCCCGCAGGGTCCAGGCGGTGCGCATCAGGCCCGCCGTCGGGTACAGCCGCTTGGGGAGCCGCAGGTAGGCCTCGAGCGCGGCGTCCGCGTGCGCCGCCGGAAGCACGCCGCGCTGCACCATCCGCCGCAGCGCCGCGGTGAGCTCGAAGCCGATCAGGTCCGGGGCGAGGAACTCGGGCGTCGTGCCCGGGTACCAAGCGCGCACGAACGCCTCCCGCTCGGTCCGCAGCAGCAGGTCCACGAGCGCCGAGGCGTCGAGCACCATCAGCCGGGCGCGTCGCGCAGCCCGCGGATCGCCTCGGCGGGGGTCTCGTCCGCCGGCGGCGCCGGGGCCAGCCCGTCGAGCAGCGCCGTGATCTCCTCCGGCGTCGGCCGGGCGGCGACGTCGGCCAGCTGCGAGCGCAGGTACTCCGAGAGCGACGTCCCGGCGAGCGCCGCGCGCGACTTCAGGCGCCGGTGCACGTCCTCGGGCACGTCGCGGATCTGGACGAGGACACCCATACGCCGAGTATGATCGCCTACGCGGCGCAGGTCAACGGTCCGCCGGCACGAGGTCCACGCGCCCGCGCGCGGTCTCGACGCGGTCGACGCGCACGGTGACCGGGTCGCCGAGGCGGATCGCGGCGCCGGTGCTCGTGCCGAGCAGCATCGTCCCCTCGGCGTTGAGCTCCCACCAGTCGCCGCCGATGCGCCGCACGGGCAGGAAGCCCTCGAAGCGGTCGAAGGCGACGAACGCGCCGCTGCCGACGAGCCCGATCACCTCGCCCTCGAACGCCGTGTCGAAGCCGCGCTCGACGAGCTCGCGCTCGAGCAGGAAGCAGCGCGCCACGTCGTCGGCGTCGCGCTCGATGAGCATCGCCTCGCGCTCGCGCTCGCTCGCCCACGACCCGGCCTCCTCGAGGCCGCCGGCGTGCGGCGCGTCCTCCCCCGCCCCGATGAGGCTCAGCAGCGCGCGGTGGCAGACGAGGTCCGGGTAGCGGCGGATCGGCGAGGTGAAGTGGCAGTAGTGCTGGAGCCCGAGCCCGGCGTGGCCGAGCGGCTGCGGCGCGTAGTGCGCCTGCTTCAGCGCGCGCAGCACGAGATAGGTCAGCCCGCGGCGCCCGTGCCCGGTGCGCGCGACGTGCTCGTCCACGAGCACCGAGGCCTGCGCGACGACGTCGGCCGCCTCCTGCGGGGTCATCCGCTCCGGCGCGGGCGGCGTGGCGACGCCGAGCGAGGCGAGCTGGTCCAGCAGGCGCAGGGCCGCCTCGCCGTCGGGGCGCTCGTGCACGCGGTAGAGCGTGGGGACCGAGGCGCGCTCGAGCGCCTGCGCGACCTGCTCGTTGGCGGCGATCATGAGGTGCTCGATCAGCCGGTGGGACTCGGTCTGCACGCTCGCCGCCGCCTCGGTCACGTGCCCGCCGCCGTCGAAGGCGAACTCCGGCTCGACCGACTCGATCGCCAGCGCGTGGCCCTGGGCGCGGCGGCGCTCGTCGAGGCGCGCGGCCACCGCCCGCGCGGCGGCCAGCGGCGCCGCCCACGGCTCGAGCGCCGGCTCGGCGCCGGCGAAGACCCGGTCCACGCGGTCGTAGTCCAGGCGCTCGTCGGAGCGGATCACCGCGCGGTGGAAGGCGACCTTCAC
>JALOLQ010000342.1 GCA_025455895.1 Solirubrobacteraceae bacterium | reverse complement strand
GGCACGCCCTGCTCCTCGGCGACGAGGTCGTAGAGCATCAGCAGCACCGCGGCCGGCGCGTTGATCGTCATCGACGTGGAGACCTGGTCGAGCGGGATCCCGTCGAACGCGGTGCGCATGTCGTCGATCGTGTCGATCGCCACGCCGGTGCGGCCGACCTCGCCGAAGCAGAGCGGGTCGTCGGAGTCCAGGCCGAGCTGGGTCGGCAGGTCGAAGGCCATCGAGAGCCCGGTGCCGCCGCGCGAGAGCAGATAGCGGTAGCGCTCGTTGGACTCCTTGGCGCTCGCGTAGCCCGCGTACTGGCGCATCGTCCAGAGCTGCTTGCGGTACATCTCGCGGTGCACGCCGCGCGTGTACGGGTACGCGCCCGGCTCGCCGAGGCGCAGGTCCCCGGGGAGGTCGGACTCGTCGTAGAGCTCCTTGATCTCGATCCCCGAGTCGGTGAAGTGCCGGGGATCGTCGGGGCCGACGATCGGCGCGATCGTGAGGTGCTCGTCCGGGGTGGTGGCCATGCCCGGAACGGTACCGCCGGGGGCCGCTCGGCAGGCCCCCGGCGCCCGGCCTACGGGCAGACCCTGATCGTCGTGCGCACGGACTTCTTGGGCGCCTTGCCCTTCTTGACCTTGATGAAGGCCCGCGCGCGCAGGGTGATCTTCGAGCCGCGCTTGGCGCTGGCGGTGACCGTGAGCGTCTGCACGAACGGCGCCTTGCGGTCGACCTTGACGATCTTCGAGCCGATGTAGAAGTCGGTCCGGTTCACCTTCACGAACACGTTGCCCTTGCGCTTCTTGCGCTTCCACTTGAGCGTCACGCGGAACGTCTGGCCCGGCTGGACGCAGCCCTTCGGGACACCGAAGAGCAGGTCGGCACCCGGGACCGAGGAGGTCGTGTCGGCCGACGGGCCGCTGTAGGCGCCGCCGCCCGGGTCGAGCGAGGCGGCGCGGATCGCCTTGCTCTCGCCCATCCAGACGGCGAACCCGCGGGTGTCCTGCGCGAGAGCGATGTCGAGGCTCGAGAACAGCGCGCCCCCGTCGAAGGTCGGCTGGTAGGTGCTGTACGACGTGCCGCCGTTCGTCGAGAGCGCGGCCTTCAGCGTGTTCGGGCTGCCGTTCTCGCGCCACGCCGCGGCGACGGCGCCGGACGGGCCGACGGTGAGGTCCGGCAGGTAGCCCTCGGCGCTGCTCACCGCGACCGGCGCGCCGAAGCCGCCGCCGGTCCACTTGCGTACGTCGAGCACGGGCGGCGACACGCCGCGGCGCTTCGTGAGCAGGTAGGCGCCGCCCGGGCCGCCGGCCACGCGGACCTCCTGGCCGGGGCCGAGGATCGTCGGGTTCGGCCACGAGGCGGTCTGCGCGGGGTCGGCGCCCGGCGCCATGCGCCACCAGCCGACGACGTCGAGCGTGTCGGCGGCGGCGATCAGGCCGCCGTCCCCGGTCGGGGCGATGCCGAAGTTGTAGAGCAGGAAGCCGGTGCCGCCGGTCTCCGGGTTGGCCTCCTGGGTGACGGCCGCCTGGCTGCCGTCGAGCCGCGCGGAGAAGATGCTGCGCCCGGAGTTCCAGTCGACGAAGGTCGCGGTGCCGTCGGCGGGGCCGAGGAGCGGCTCGGTGTGGTCGGTGCCCGTCTGCGCCTTGTAGATCTGCTGCGGAGCGCTCCAGGAGTTCCCTGCGTCGGTGCTGCGCCAGAGCACGGTGTTGCCGCCGACGTAGCGCGTCATGACGATCAGCAGCGTGCCGTCGGCCTGGCGCAGCAGGAACGGCTCGTCGACGGTCTGGGCGTCGAGCGCGAGCGGGATGTCGCGCGTGATCTGGCAGGCGGTGGCGCCGCGCGGCACCCGGCAGTAGCGCACGAGCTGCGCCTCCGGATCGTCGACCCAGACGGCGTGCATCGTTCCCGTGGCGGGCTCGACGACGAGGTGCGGGTCCTTGCCCGTGCCGATCGTGAACGGGGTGCCGGCGTGGGCGGCGGGGGCGAGCGCCGCCGAGGCGAGCGCGGCGAGCAGGGCGAGGACGAGGCGGGGCATCGGGGCTCCTGGGGCGGGGACTACGGGCAGACCTTGATCGTGGACCGGATCGACTTCTTCGGCGCCTTGCCCTTCTTCACCTTGATGAACGCGCGCGCCCGGACCGTGATCGTGCTGCCGCGGCGGGCGCTCGCGGTGACGCGCAGGGTCTGCGTGAACGGGGCCTTGCGGTCCACCTTGACGACCTTCGAGCCGATGAAGAAGTCGGCGCGGGTGACCTTCACGAACGTGTTGCCCTTGCGCTTCTGGCGCTTCCAGGAGAGCGTGACGCGGAAGGTCTGGCCGGGCTGCACGCACGCCTTCGGCAGGCCGAAGGTGATCGAGGCGCCGGGGACGCTTGCGCGCACGCGGCGGCCGGCGGGGACGGGTGTCGTGGGGGTGCTCGGCGCGGGCGTGGCGGGGGGCGGCGCCGGCGCCGGCGGACCCGGCTCGGGGTAGGGCTCGAGGCGCACCGCGCGGATCGCGCCGCCGGCGCCCTCCCAGACGGCCCAGCCCGAGCCGTCCGGCGTGCCGCCGACCTCCGGGTTCCCGAACGGCTCGCCCTGGGCGACGTTGGCCGGGACCGACGGGTTCGCGAGCGCCGCGTCGGTGCGCACGTAGCGCAGGCGCCCGGTGTCGTGGCCGCTCGCCCACACCGCGTGCAGGCGTCCGCTCGCGTCCTGGCTCGAGTCCGGGGCGCCGATGCCCTGGTCGATGGGATCGCTCCCCTCGATCGCGGCG
>JALOLQ010000341.1 GCA_025455895.1 Solirubrobacteraceae bacterium | reverse complement strand
AGCCGAGCGGGCCGGCGAGGAGCGCGTCGAGGCGCTCGCCGGCCTGCTCAGGCGGGACCCGCAGCTCCATCCGGGCTCTCCGCGGCCCGCCGTTCGCGCTCACGGCGCCGAGCATCGACCTCGACGACGCCGATCAGCAGCACGACGCCGACGGTGATCGCGATGTCCGCGAGGTTGAAGGCGGGCCAGTTCGGGAGCTTCACGTAGTCGGTGACCGCGCCCGAGCGCAGGCGGTCGAGCACGTTCCCGAGCGCCCCGCCGAGCAGCACGCCGGTCGGCAGCCAGACGAGCGGTACGTCGAGGTGCGTGAGGAAGTACGCGAGCAGCGCCAGCAGCGCGACGACGACGATCAGGCCGACGAGCGTCGCGTTCCCGGCGAAGCGGCCGAAGGCGACGCCGTCGTTCTCGACGTGGACCAGGCCGAGCACCGAGCCGAGGACGTCGCGGCGCTCGCCGACGTCGATCCGGTCGCGCACGAGGACCTTCACGGCCTGGTCGAGCACGAGCACGAAGACCGCGGTGAGGCCGGCGAGAGCGATCGCGCGGGTGCGCTCGGCCATCTACCCGCGGACGAGGTTCACGACGATCCCGCCGGCGATCGTGAGCACGAGGATCGCCACGATCGGGCTGATGTCGAGCGGGCCGATCGGCGGGATGAAGCGGCGGAAGATCCCGAGGTACGGCTCGCAGACCGAGCGCAGGAAGTCGAGCACCGCGTTGAGCGCCCGGTTGTACGGGACCCGCCCGCCGAACGAGAAGAAGAGCGACGAGAGGATGTAGAGGAAGATCAGGACGACGTAGACGTTGATCAGCGCGCTGAGGTAGTCGGCGATCTGGTCGCGCGCGGTGGCGACGACGAGCACCGCGGCGGCGCTCATGCCCCGCCCTCGAGCACCGCGTCGAGCGCGTCGTCGAACGCGGCGCGCAGCCCGCCGGCTTCCAGCGCCGCGAGCCCGCGCGCGGTGACGCCGCCGGGCGAGGTGACCGAGCGCCGCGTGGCGAGCGTGTCCATCCCGTTCGCGCGCAGCAGCGCGACCGAGCCGGCGAGGCTCGCGCCGACGAGCCGCTGGGCGACCGGGGCGGGCAGCCCGGCGCGCACGGCGGCGTCGATCTGCGCCTCGGCGACGAGCGCCGTGTAGGCCGGTCCGACGCCGGAGATCGCCGTGAGGATGCCGAGCTGGCCCTCGGGCAGCAGCACGACCTCGGCGCAGCGCTCGAACAGCTCCCGGACGGCGGCGAAGCGCTCGGGATCGCCGCCGTCGTCGTCGACGAGCCCGACGACGCCCTGCCAGACCGCCACGGCGACGTTCGGCATCGTCCGATAGACGGGGACGCCGGGATACGCCTCCCGCAGCGCCGCGAGCGAGACGCCGTTGAGGATCGAGATCACGGTCCTCGCGCCACCGGCGGTCTGCGCCGCCACCTCCGCGAGCTGCCCCGGCTTGTGCGCGAGGACCACGACGTCGGCCGCCGCGGCCAGCTCGGCGTTGTCCGCCGCCACCGACCCGCCGACCGCATCCGCCAGCGCCCGCGCCCGCCCGGCATCCACATCCGAGCAGACCACCGGCGCGCCGAACCCCCGCGCCAGCGCCCCACCCATGTTCCCGCTGCCGATCAGCCCGATCTTCATGAGGAGAGAGAACCTAGCGAGAGAACCGCGGAACCGAGCACGCATCCTGAGCGGGCTGGGCGAGATATCGCGGATGGATGACGCCGCGGGGTGCGGCGCGATAGGCCGGATGGCCATCGCGCCGCCTCACCGCGGCGTCAGGCGCCGCGAGATCCGCCCAGACGCTCAGGACTGGTTGAAGAACCCCTTCTCGATCAACTGCGCCCGCTCCTCCGCGCTGATCTCGACGTTCTGCGGCGTGAGCATGAACACCTTGTCGGCGATCCGCTGCATGCCGCCGTCGAGCGCGTAGGTGAGACCGCTGGCGAAGTCGATGAGGCGCTTGGAGAGCTCGGTGTCGGTCCCCTGGAGGTTCAGCACGACGGGGATCCCGTCCTTGAACTTGTCGGCGACCTGCTGGGCGTCGTTGAAGCTCTTGGGGATGACGAGGTGGACGCGTCCGCCGCCGCTGCGGCCGTTGGCGGGGCGCCCGCCGCCGACGGGGCGCAGCGGCGCGGTGCCGCGCGGCTCGTCCTCGGCGAAGATGTCGTCGAAGTCGTCCCCGCGGCGGCGCGTGGCGAGCCGGCGCACGTTGGGGCGCTCGCGGTAGCGGTCCTCGAGCTCGGCTTCGGGCTCGTAGGGCTCGTCGGCCGCGTACGGGTCGCGGTCCTCGGCGAGGCCGAAGTAGACGAGGGCACGGTGCCAGGAGTCCCGGAAGGCCATATCAGGGGAAAGGTACTCGCCTGCGGCCGTTTTTCCTGCCGGGAACCGTGCAGATCCCGGGAGACGGGCGCCCGATTATCATGCTCTATGAGCGGACCATCGGCGGTTACGCCCGAATTGCCCTGGTGGTCAAGGCAGATCATGATCGCCTCGCCCACCTGAAACCCGGCGATCCTGTACTGTTCGAAATGATCGGGAGAAAAGAGCGTTGTCGAGCACCCGATCGTAAGCACTGGCGTAGAGCCTCAGATCGGCCTTCCACCTCAGACCATCGGGCACGATCGCCGCCTCTGTTCTCACTGCGCTGCCGCTATTCGGGCCGCCGCTGAGGCGCGTTCCGTACGGGAGGCTCCCGGCAAGCATCGAGGGTCGCTCCGATGCGATCGTCCTGGTCCCGAGCACATCGCCGAC
>JALOLQ010000340.1 GCA_025455895.1 Solirubrobacteraceae bacterium | reverse complement strand
CGCGGCGCACCTGCACGACAAGGACATCCCGACCGCCTGGGAGCACAACTACTACCGCGGCGGCGACGACGACGGCGTCGTGCGCTGCGGCGCGCTCGATGCGACCGTCGGCCTCATGTCCGGCTGGGAGTGGGCGCGCTACGAGACCTCGCGGCGCGTGCGCGCCGGCGGCGCGCAGCTCGTCCTGGGCGGCATGTGCTGGCCGTCGATGCCGACGAACTGGCCGGGGGCGATGGGCCGCTGGTTCGCGCGCGAGCACGAGCAGTGGAAGCGCCAGGCGCGCGAGCTCCCGGGGCAGGTGGCGCGCCTGGTCGGCGTGCCGGTCGCCCATGCCTCGCACGTCGGGCCGATCGTCAGCGGCACGCCGCTGGCCCCCGGGCTGCCGTGGCCGACGACGATGATCGGCGAGTCGCAGATCTGCGACCGCGACGGCACGATCCTCGCGCGGCTCGCCGAGGAGGACGGCGAGGGGCACGTGAGCGCCGAGGTGACGATCGGCGCGCCGCAGCCGCTCGACGAGCTGCGCGAGCGCCGCTGGATCCCGGAGATGAGCACGATCATCACGCAGGGCGTCGCCTGGTACGGGATGAACGCGCACGGCGACCTGCACTACCGCCTGCGCCACCGGGCCGGGCGCTTCCCGTGGCAGGCGCTGCCGGCCCGGGACCTGCCCGACGAGATCCCCGCGGGATGACGGTCCAGCAGCCTCCCGGCCGCGTCCAGCGCCGGCGCACGCGGACCCGCGCGGCGCTGCTCGACGCGGCCGAGCGGGCGTTCATGCGCGACGGCTTCCACGCGGTCCGGATCGAGAGCGTCGCCGAGGACGCCGACGTCTCGGTCGGCTCGATCTACACCCAGTTCTCGAGCAAGGACGGGCTCTACCTCGCCGTCGTGGAGCGCGCCACGCAGCTCTTCGCCGACTACCTCGACCGCGCCTACGCCGTCAGCGATTCGCCGCTGGAGCAGGTGATGGCCTGCGGGGACGCCTACCTGCGCTTCCACCTCGACCACCCGGGGGCGTTCCGGTTCATCGCCTTCTACGGGGTCGAGTCCTCGCCGTCCGAGCGAGACGCGGAGCTGCGCGAGGAGCTCGCCGCGCGGACCGCGGCGGTGCTCGAGCGCTTCCGCGACCGCCTGGCCGCGGCCGTCGCGGCGGGGGAGGCCGGGACGCACGTGGATCCCGAGCGCACCGCGCGGATGCTCTTCGGGGCGTGGAACGGGATGATCGCGCTCGGGCTGCGGCGCGACGCGCTCGCCGTCGGCGAGGAGGAGATCGAGGCGCTGATCGGCCAGGCCCGGACGATCGTCGCCGAGGGCGTGTGCGCCCCCGCGCACCGCGACGCCGCCGGCCGGGCCGACGTCCGGCTGCTGCGCATCAGCGCACCGGCGCCGGGCGAGAACCACGAGGAGAGGGACGAGCGATGACGCCGACGACGACGCGGCTGGACACCGACTACCTGGTGCTCGGCGCCGGGGCGATGGGGATGGCCTTCGCCGACGTGATCCTCGCCGAGGACCCGTCCGCGCAGCTGATCATGGTCGACCGGCGCCCCGGGCCGGGCGGCCACTGGAACGACGCCTACCCGTTCGTCCGGCTCCATCAGCCGGCCGCGTTCTACGGCCTCAACTCGATGAACCTCGGCCAGGGTGGGGCGGACCTCACCTCCGGCCCGGAGGTCGTCGCGTACTTCAACAACGCGATGGACCGGTTCCGGGCCACCGGCCGGCTGCGCTTCCTGCCGATGAGCGAGCATCGGGGCGACGGCCGCGTCGTCTCGGTGGTCGATCCGGACCGCGCGGTCACGGTCACCGCCCGCCGGCGGATCGTCGACAGCACCTACATGCGGGTCGAGGTCCCCTCGACGCACCCGCCGCGCTACGTGGTCGACGAGGGCGTGGAGCTCGTGCCGCCCAACGGGCTGACGCGGATCCGCCGCCCGCACGAGCGCTACGTCGTGATCGGCGCCGGCAAGACGGGCATCGACGCGATCGTCTTCCTGCTCGACCAGGGGACGGCGCCGGAGCGGATCAGCTGGATCGTGCCGAGCGACTCGTGGCTGTGGGACCGGGCGACCGTCCAGCCCGGGGGCGCGCTCGAGACGCTCGCGGCGATGATGCGCGCCGTCGCGAGCACGACCGACGTCGACGAGATCTACCTGCGGCTCGAGCGCGAGGCGATCGTCTTCCGGGTCGACCGCGACCGGCTGCCGACGAAGTGGCGCTGCGCGACGGTCGACCGCCGCGAGCTCCAGCACCTGCGCTCGGTCGAGGACGTCGTGCGGATGGGGCGCGTGCAGCGCGTGCGCCCCGGGGCGCTGGAGCTGGACGACGGGACGCTCGAGGTCCCCGAGGACACGCTGTTCGTCGACTGCACCGCCGACGGCCTGGCCAAGCGCCCGCCGCAGCCGTTGTTCGCCGACGGCGCGCTGACCCTCCAGTCGGTGTTCATGTGCCAGCAGACGTTCAGCGCGTCGCTGCTCGCGCATCTCGAGCTGCTGAACACGACCGACGCGCACCGCAACCGCATCTGCACGCCGGTGCCGCATCCCGAGCTCAAGGAGGACCTCCCGGCCGCGCTGATGACGAGCGCCCAGAACATGCTCAACTGCAACCTCCAGATGGCGCGCTGGCTGCGGGCCAGCCGGGTCTTCCTCGGCCACCACGAGACGCTGCGGGACTACCTCGTCGGCTCGGCGAAGCTGGCGGCGCTGCACCGGCGCGCGGTGGGCGTCCGCGGGGCGCCCGCGCCCGTCT
>JALOLQ010000038.1 GCA_025455895.1 Solirubrobacteraceae bacterium | reverse complement strand
GCGGAGCATCGAGGTGGCCAGCTCGACCGCCTCGGGCGGCGCCGCCGTCTGCTCGATCGGGACCTCCGGGCGCGCGAGCAGCAGCAGGCCGAGCTCGACGTTGGCCTGCACGCTGCGGCGCAGATCGCTCGCGATCGCCTCGTCGGCCTGGAGCTGGGGCTCGGCGGCGGCGATCGCCGCGGTCACGAGCGCGGTGAGCTCGTCGGTGCGCTCGCGCGCCGCGGCCGCGAGTCCCGAGAGCACGGCGGCGACCGCGTCGTCCGGCGGGGCGCTGCGCGGCGGGCTCGCCATCGGGAGAGCGTACCGGCGCGGTTGGGCGCGCGCACCAATCGGCGGGATCGCGCGGCCTGCGATCCTTCGCGCATGGGACGCGGGCTGAGCGTGCGCCGAGCCGGCGCGGACGACCTCGAGGCCGTCGGGCGGCTGCTCGACGCGTTCAACCGCGAGTTCGGCGATCCGACGCCCGGGCCGGCGGCCCTGTCCGAGCGCGTCGGCGAGCTGCTGGAGGCCGGCGACGCGGCGGTGCTGCTGGCCGGCGAGGGACCGCACGGGCTCGCGCTGCTGCGCTTTCGCCCCGCGCTGTGGAGCGCGGGCCTCGAGTGCTACCTGGCCGAGCTCTACGTCGTGCCCGGCGAGCGCGGCCGCGGCCTCGGGCGCGCGCTGCTCGACGCCGCACTGGACCTCGCCCGCGCGCGCGGGGCGGACACGATCGACCTGTGCACCGCCGAGGACGACGTCGAGGCGCGCGCGCTCTACGCGTCGAGCGGCTTCACGAACCGCGAGGGCCGGCCGGACGGTCCGGTGATGCTCTACTACGAACGGTCGCTGTGAGCGGGAATTCCCCGGGCGCCGGAAGTTGACGCCGGAGTCACGTTGCGGCTAGTCTCGCGGACTTGACAGGGTGTCAAACCGCGACGGGCTGAGGGGCCGGCGACGATGATCGAATCAGCGGGACGGGCGGTGCAGGCGGGACAGGCGTGGGTCAGCGGCGGCCGGGTCGTCCGCGTGCTCGCCGCCACCCCGTCGCACGTGCTGATCCGCGACGCCTACGGCCGGCGTCGCGAGGTGCCGGAGGAGGATCTGCGGCGCGGCTTCGCGCCCGCGGGCTCGCGTGCCCGGCGGGGGGCGGTGGGCGTCCTGGCCTGCCGCGCCCTGGCCGACATCGACCCGGCCTGACGCAGGGCAGGGCGGGTCGATGCGCGCGGGCGGCTCAGCCGCCCGCGACGCGCTCGGCGGCCGCGACCGCCTCGCTCAGCGGCACGCCCGCGGCGCCCGCGATCCACGCCGCCACCGGCGCCGCCTGACGCTCGGAGTCGTGCGCGGCGCTCGCGGCGAGCTTCAGCACGGCGTCCACCTCGTCGGCGCTCGGCGTCGCCCCGCCGATCTCGCGCGCGAACGCCTCCAGCCACTCGTCCCTCGTCATCGGTTCCCCTTCCGGGTCGCGGTCGTCCGGGCGACAATACTGCGGCGGTCCGGCGCCGGCCCGCGGCGCGGACGCCGGGGGCCCCGAGGTGAAATTGGCATAATCGGGTCGGCAAACGAGGGTTTCGCCTTCGCGCCCGCCCGACCACGACTCCGAGGGGACCGCAGCATGCCCACCATCGGCGACACCGCGCCCGACTTCGAGGCCCAGACCACCGAGGGCCCGATCCGCTTCCACGACTGGATCGGGGACGGCTGGGCCGTCCTCTTCTCGCACCCGCGGGACTTCACCCCGGTGTGCACGACCGAGCTCGGCTACATGGCGAGCATCAAGGACGACTTCGACGCCCGCGGCGTGAAGATCATCGGGCTGTCGGTCGACCCGCTCGACAACCACGACCGCTGGGTCCAGGACATCGAGGAGACCCAGGGCACCGCGCCGAACTACCCGATCATCGCCGACACCGACTTCGCGGTCGCCAAGGCCTACGGGATGCTCGGGCCGGAGGTCGAGGGCGACCCGACGGCGCGCACCCCGGCCGACAACGCGACGCTGCGCAACGTCTTCGTCATCGGGCCGGACAAGCGCATCAAGCTCGTGCTGATCTACCCGATGACCACCGGGCGCAACTTCGACGAGGTGCTGCGCGTGATCGACTCGCTCCAGCGCACCGCGCAGCACCAGGTGGCCACGCCCGCCCAGTGGCAGCCCGGCGACGCGGTGATCATCGCCGGCTCGGTCAGCAACGAGCAGGCCCAGGAGCGCTGGCCGGAGGGCTGGGAGGAGCCGCGCCCGTACATCCGGATCGTGCCGGACCCGGCCGCGGCCTGAGCGCCGGGCGCGGTCCGCGCCGAGCCGACATGTCGTCGCCCGAGGTCCGGATCACCTACATCGGCGGTCCCACCGCGCTGCTCGAGATCGGGCCGTGGCGGCTGCTGACCGACCCGACCTTCGACCCGCCGGGGAAGCGCTACTTCTTCGGCTGGGGCACCGCCTCGCGCAAGCTTCAGGGCCCGGCGCTCCCGTTCGAGGCGCTCGAGCCGGTCGACGCGGTGCTCCTCAGCCACGACCACCACGGCGACAACCTCGACCCCGCCGGCCGCGCGCTGCTCCCGCGGATGGGGACGGTGCTCACGACCGTCCCGGGCGCCCGCCGGCTCGGCGGCGCGGCCCGCGGCCTCGAGCCCTGGGCGACGACCGTGCTCGAGGCGGAGGGGCGACCGGCGCTCGAGATCACCGCGACGCCGTGCCGGCACGGTCCGCCCGGGAGCCATCCGATCGTCGGCGACGTGATCGGCTTCGCGCTGCGCTGGGAGGGGCAGACGGGCGGAGCGCTGTGGATCTCGGGGGACACGGTCCTCTACGACGGCGTGCGCGAGGTGGCGCGCCGGCTCGAGGTCGGCACGGCGATCGTGCACCTCGGCGGCGTGCGCTTCGCCTGGCTGTCCGGCCCGCTGCGGTACACGATGACCGCGCAGGACGCCGTCGAGCTGTGCGCGCTGCTCGACCCGGAACGGATCGTGCCGCTGCACTTCGAGGGCTGGCGCCACTTCCGCGAGCCGCGCGCGCAGGCCGAGCGGGTGCTCAGGTCCTCGCCGCTCGCCGATCGCGTGCTCTGGCTCGAGCGCGGGCTCGCCACGCCCCTTTAGGAACCTTTAGCGCCCGTCGCGAAACCGCGGCGCGCGTCCCGGGTTCCTTCGCACGAGACGGTTCACACGACCGCGTCCTGGTCCGGCGGGTCAGCATCCATCTCGAACCTCAGGAGTCCTCGCATGTCCCGCATCACCCGGCCGCTGGTCGCGGCATCCGCCGTGCTCACCGCCCTGGCCGTCGCCGCCTCGCCGGCGCTCGCCGTCCAGTCCAAGCAGGGGATGGCCGCCAGCGTCACGCCGGTGTCGAAGGCGAAGGCCGCCACGGCGAGCGCCAAGCGCCCCGCCAACGCCGCGCTCAACCTGCGCGCGATGCTGGCCTACGACAAGCAGGACACGCCGTTCTCCACCACGCGGATTCAGCTCTCGCTCGACCGCTCGATCTCCTTCGGCGGCGCCAAGCTCCCGGGCTGCACGCGCCCGCAGGTCCTGCTCGGCACCTGTGACGCGAAGGCCAAGGTCGGCGGCGGCACCGCGCTCGCGCTGGCGGCGGGCCTCAACGAGCCGCTGAAGCTCGACGCCTACAACGGCGACGACGGCCGCTCGCTGCTCATCAAGGTCGAGGGCAAGACGCCGGTGCCGATGAACGACGTGCTCGTCGCGAAGCTCGCGCCGCGCAAGGGCGCCTACGGCAGCACGCTGACGATCGACATGCCCAAGGCGCTGCAGGAGCCGGCCCCGGGCGTGCTCGCCACGCTGCTGAACGTCGACCTCACCGTCAAGGGCGGGACCGCCGCCAAGCCGCTGATCGGCGTCGCCTCGTGCCCGAAGAGCGGCCTGAACGTCGCCGGGTCCTTCACCTACACCGACGGCACCTCGCAGGGCGGCGCGCTGAAGGCCGCCTGCCGGAAGTAGCCGCCGCAGCCACCCGGTCCACGATGCGCGGGCGGCCCACGGGCCGCCCGTCGTCGTCAGGCCGCCTGGGCGAGCAGCAGCCCGGCGACCACGCCGTGCGCCGTCCAGGCCGCGGTGCGCAGCCACGAGACCCGCACGAGGTCGGCGACGACGGCCGGGTCCGGGCCGTCGCCGAGCCGGCGGTGGCGCGGCACGACGACGAGCAGCGTCGCGGCCCACGTCGCCACCGCGAGCAGCAGGCCGGCGACGAGCAGCGCGCCGCTCGTCCCGTCCGGCGGGGCGGCGACGAGCCACGCGGACGTGGCGAGCTCGACCGTCATCACCGGCAGCACGACGGGCGTCGTGCGGGCCGAGTGGCGCTCGTGGTAGCCCGGGAACGCCTCGTCGCCGACGGCGGCGAACAGCGGGTAGTGGACGACCTGCACGAACCAGTGCAGGCCGGCCATGAACCAGGTCGCCGCGGCGCAGACGATGAGGAGGCTCACCGCCGGCAGCGTGGCGGGCGCGGCGGACGGCGCCTCAGCGCAGGATCGCCTGCGTCACCGGAGCGTTGACGGTCACGCACCAGGCGATCGCGTAGCGGTAGCGCTTGAGGTTGACGCCGCGCGGGATCCGCAGGGTCTGCGCGCCGCGCTTGGCCATCGGGCCGAGATCGATGCGCTGGCGCGCGCTCGGGCTCGTGGCGAGGTAGAACCGCAGGCGGATCGCGCCGCGGGCGGTGAAGTTGCGCGAGGTGCTGATCGTGCGCGCCGAGCCGCTGCGGCGGACGGTCGCGGTGCCGGTGCCGGTGTACTGCGCGGTCGGGCCGAAGCGGCCCTGGGCGACGACCTGGGCGTCGGCGGGGGCGGGGGCGGCCGGCAGCGCGGCGACGGCCGCTTGGGCCGCCGCGACGCAGAGGCTGCGTCGCAGGGGACGCGCGCCGGGAGGGGTGGGGAGGGAGGGCATCGGATGAGTATCGCCGCGAGATGTGACACGGCGCGGAACTCGCGCCGGTCGTGGCGCGCGCGACCTCACCAGCCGCCGGGGTCCCGCGGCGCCGCCGGGGCCCGCGGGGCGCGCGCGGCCCGCGCCGCGCCCACCAGCCCCGCCGCGACGATGACGGCCAGCGCGATCGCCAGCCCGAGCCCGTAGTCGCGCGGCAGCAGCGTCGGGTTGTCCGGCCGCCGCCCCCAGCCGCCGAGCACCGGGATCGCCACGAGCGCGACCGAGCCGGCCACGATGAGCGTCGCCTGCGCGGCCGGGCGCAGGCGCGACGGCACGAGGTGGAGCAGCGCGATCGAGATCAGGACGACCGCCGGCGCGAGCAGCAGGTCGTGGACGAGCAGGCCGCCCAGCAGGTAGGCGGCCCAGCTGCCCACCGAGCCGATCAGCCGCGCCCCGGCGAGCTGGACGGTGGCGATCACGACGACGCCGAGCCCGATCACCGCGCACAGCCAGAACCGCAGGCCCCCGTCGTCCTCGTCTCCCAGCCGCGGGCCCGGCGCGCTCACGCGCGCACCTCCAGCCGCGCGACCCACTTCGTCTGCTGCACGCCGGGGCGGTTCGGCGCGATCAGCCGGCAGGGGAACCCGTGGTCGAGCGCCAGCGGCGCGTCGCCGATCCGCAGCGCCAGCAGCGTGTCCTCGTGCGCGGCGTGGATCGCGTTCAGGCGCGAGGCCCGGAACGAGCCGCGCTCCTGGAGCGAGCTCACGCGCACCTCGCGGACCTCACCGGCGCCGGCGAGCTCGAGCAGGTCGCGCACGCGCACGCCGCCCCAGCGCGCGCTCGCGCTCCAGCCCTCGACGCACGCGATCGGCAGCTCGGCCTCGTGCTGGGGCAGCGCCTCGAGGTCGGCCAGCGACAGGCGCAGCGGCCGCGCGACGTCGCCGTCGACGACGAGCGCGAACCCCGGATCGCGGGCCGTCTCGATCACGCCGGCGCCGATCGCCGTCTTGTTCACCGGCAGCCCCTGCGGGCCGACCGCGGGATCGCGCGGCGCGAGCAGCGAGACGCCGCGCAGCGGCCGCACGGTCTGGCCGGCGGTCAGCAGCGTCACCGCGCCGGCGGCCGCCGCGACGGCGCCGAGGAAGCCGCGCCGGCTGAGGCCGTCGCCGGGGGGCTCCGGCGCCCGGGCGGCGGCGCGGCTCAGCCCGCGGCGCGCCGGCGCCCAGATCGCCCCGACGTGGACGAGCAGCGCGCCCATCACGATCCACGCGGTGAAGTAGTGGGCGACCGGGAACGAGAAGCTCCACGGGTACCAGCCGGTGATGTTCACGAGCCCCGAGCCGAGCAGGAAGATCGCCCCGGCCACGAGCGGCACGAGCGCGATCCGGGCGACGAGGTGCGCGGCGTTGCGGACCGGCGGCTCGGCGAACAGCAGCGGGTAGACCGTCCAGAGCTTCGCCAGCAGCAGCGGCACCGCGGCGGTGCCCGTCGCGACGTGCACCCCCTGGGTGACGCGGTACAGCCAGGCCGGCTCGGCGGGCATCGAGAGCAGGCCGAGATCGAGCGGGTGCTGCGCGAGGTGGCTGACGAGCCCGGTCGCGAAGCACACGGCGAAGGCGATCCCGAGGGCGAGCCCGAGGATCGCCGCGATCCGCTCGTCGTGCAGGCGGCTCGGGAAGGCCGCCCGCGAGGCGGGCACGACGCCGCGCGTCCCGAGCGCCCCCTCGAGCGCCCGGCGCCGCGACTCGCCGGCGGCGATCCGCTCGCCGACCCCGCGCCGGCCCGGGGCCGTGCTCACGCCGCGTGCTCCCCGGCGCGCGCGGCGGCCGCGGCGACCGCCGCGGCGAAGCGCGAGCCCGCGGCCCGGGCGGCGACCCGGCGCGCGTCGGCGAACGTGTCGACGTCGTCGAGCGAGCGCAGCTCCGCCCAGTGCAGCCCGAGCGCCCGCAGGCGCGCGCGCTGCGCGTCCGCCGTGGATGCGCGGCTCATCGGGACGCGATCGAAGACCCCGGGCGCCGCGGCGCGCAGCCCGATGCCCCAGTAGCCGCCGTCGGTGGCCGGGCCCAGCACCGCGTCGTGGGCGGCGAGCGCCGCCAGGCCCGCGGTCAGGTCGGCCGCGGTGAGCTGCGGCGTGTCCATCGCGACGAGGAACGCCGGTCCGCCGAGATCGTCGAAGGCCGCGGCGAGCCGCTCGGCGAGCCCGTCGCCGCGCTGGGCGACCACGTCGAAGCCCGCCAGCTCGGGCCAGGCGGGAAGCGTCCCGTCGAGGACGAGCACGTGGCGGTCCGCCGCGACCGAGCCGGCCACGGCGAGCGTGTCGCGCAGCGCCGCCGCGGCGATCGCGGCGGCCTCGCCGGGCGTGCACGGGGGGCACAGCCGGGTCTTCACGCGCCCCGGTTCGGGGGCCTTGGCGATGACCGCCAGGGTGCCGCTCACGCGAGTGCCTCGGCCATGTCGCGGACCGCGCGCAGCGAGCCGCGCAGATCGCCGGTCACCTTCGAGCGCCCGCCCGCGCGCGGGCGGTAGGGGACCGCCACCTCGGCGATCGCCCAGCCGCCCGCCGCGGCCCGCAGCACCGTCTCCAGCGGGTAGCCGAAGCGCCGGTCGGTGATGCCGAGCCCGAGCAGGTCGTCCCGGCGCGCGGCCCGCATCGGGCCGATGTCGGTGATCCGCGCGCCGCTGCGGCGGCGGACCTCGGCGGCGAGGAGGCGGTTGAGCGCCCGGGCCCGCAGGGGGTAGGCGCCGCGGCCCGCGGCGCGCCGCGCGCCGAGCGCGAGCTGCGCATGGCCGGCGAGCACCGGCTCGAGCACGCGCGGCAGGTCGCCCGGATCGAGCGAGCCGTCGGCGTCCATGAAGCACACGACGTCGGCGCTCGCGGTCTCCAGGCCGCGGTGGCAGGCGGCGCCGTACCCCGGCACGGGCTCGCGGACGACGGTCGCCCCGAGCTCGGCCGCGAGCTCGCCCGATCCGTCGCGGGAGCCGTTGTCGACGACGATCGCGCGCACGCCGGGCGGCAGGCGCCCGAGCACCCAGGGCAGCGCCTCGCGCTCGTCGAGCACCGGCAGCACGAGGTCGATCACGGGGCCAACCTACGGGCCGTCGGTGACGATTCGGGAAACTCGGCGCCGGACCGTCCGGCGGCGCCCCGGGCGCCGGTAGGTTGGCCGGCGTGAGCGTCGCGGCCCCGCCATCGCCCGTGCCCGTCGCCGCCCGCGCCGGCTGGTGGGCGCCGGTGGCGTGGGCGGCGCTCGTGCTCGGCGCGGTCGTGCTCGGCGGGCGCCTCTACGACGCCGACCCGCTGATCCGCGTCGGCGCGCCCCCGGTGGTCGGCTCCTACGACGTGCGCCTCGGGCTCGCCGCGCTGCCGGCGATCGCGTTCGCCGCGCTCGCCGTCGCCGCCGCGCCGCGCCTGGCCCGGAGCCTGTCCTTCGGCGCGCTGCTCGCCGCGGCGTGGGCGGGGGCGGCCGGCTGGGCGGCGCTGCTGGCACTCACCGACGGCGCCGCCGCCCTCACCGAGCCGCTCGAGTCGCGCTACGAGTACCTCACCGCCGTGCCGCTGGTCGGCGGGGATCCGGTCGCGTTCCTGGGCCGGTTCGTCGAGGACCTGCCGACGTTCGCCACCCACGTCCGCGGCCACCCGCCCGGGTTCGTGCTGCTCCTGTGGGTGCTCGACGAGCTCGGGCTGGGCGGGGCGCAGGTCGCCGCGGCGCTCGTGATCGGGGCCGGCGCGCTGGCCGCGCCGGCGGTGCTGCTCACGCTGCGCGAGCTGTGCGGTGCGCCGGCGGCCCGCGCGGCGGCGCCGTTCCTCGTGCTGCTGCCCGGTGCGGTGTGGCTGGCGACCACGGCCGACGCGTTCTTCATGGGGCTCCTGGCCTGCGGGACCGCCGCGCTCGCGCTCGCGACCGGCCGGCGCGGCTGGAGCGCCGGCCTGCTCGCGCTCGCGGCCGGCCTGCTCCTCGGCGCCGCCCTGGCCTCGTCGTACGGCGCGGTGCCGTTCGGGGCGATCCCGCTCGCGATCCTCCTCTGGCGGCGCGCCTGGGGCTGCCTGGCGATCGCCGCCGTCGGCGTCGCGCTCGTCCTCGGCGGCTTCGGCGCGGCCGGGTTCTGGTGGCCGCAGGGGCTGCTCGAGACGCGCGAGCAGGCGCTGGCCGGCGTCCAGAGCCGCCGCGACTACCTGCCGTTCCTCGTGATCTCGCTCGCCGCCTTCGCGCTGGCGGTCGGTCCGGCGACGGCGCTCGGGCTGGCCCGGCTGCGCTCGCGGCCGGCCTGGATCCTGTGCGGCGCGGCGCTCGTCGCGGTGGCGGTGTCCGGCCTCTCCGGCCTCTCGCGCGGGGAGACCGAGCGGATCTGGCTGCCGTTCGCGCCGTGGCTCGTGCTGGCCGCCGGCGGCCTGGGGCGCGGCTGGCTCGGCGTGCAGGCCGGCCTCGGGGTCGCACTCCAGCTCGGGGTGCGCTCGCCGTGGTGAGCCCTGCCCGAGCCGTCGCCGTCCTGCTCGGCGGAGCGCTCGCGCTCGCCGGCTGCGGCGACGACGCGCCCGCCCCGCGCGCGCCGGCGGAGCCCACCGGGCG
>JALOLQ010000339.1:3252-6009 GCA_025455895.1 Solirubrobacteraceae bacterium | reverse complement strand
CGCCTGCCTGCTGCGCGGGGCCGTCGCCGTGCCGCTCGACCCGCGGCTCCCGGCCGCCGAGGCGCGCCGGCGCGCCGCGGGGTGCGCCGCGGTCCTCGACGCGCCGCTCGACGGCCCCCGGGATCCGGACGCGGCGCCGGACGCCGGGCACGACCTGCGCGCGAGCGCCGTGGTCGTCCACACCTCCGGGACCTCGGCGGCCGCGCGGCCCGTCCGGCTCACCTACGGCAACTGGCTGTGGAGCGCGATCGGCTCGGCGGTCGCGCTCGGCCACGACCCGGGAGAGCGCTGGCTCTGCTGCCTGCCCGTCGCGCACGTCGGCGGGCTCTCGATCCTGCTGCGCTCGGCGATCGGCGGGACGACGGCGATCGTCCACGAGCGGTTCGAGACCGGGCGCGTGCTCGCCGCGCTGCGCGACCCGGGCGGGCCGACGCTCGTCTCGCTCGTCCCCACGACGCTCGCGCGCCTGCTCGACGCCGGCCTGCGCGAGCCGCCCGCGCTGCGCTGGGCGCTGCTCGGCGGGGCCGCGATCGCGCCGGCGCTGCTGGAGCGGGCCGCGGCGGCCGGGGTGCCGGTGGCGCCGACCTACGGCATGACCGAGGCCTGCTCGCAGATCCTCACCCGCGGCGCGCCGCTCTTCTGCACGCGGGTGGCGCTCGCCCCGGACGGGGAGATCCTCGTCTCCGGCCCGACGGTCTCGCCGGACGCCGGACCGGTGCTCCATACCGGGGACCTCGGGCGCAGCGAGGGCGGGCGGATCGTCCCCGCCGGGCGGATCGACGACGTGCTCATCAGCGGCGGGGAGAACGTCGCCCCGCAGGCCGTCGAGCAGGTGCTCGAGCAGCATTCGGACGTCGCCGAGGCCGCGGTGTTCGGGCGCCCGGACCCCCGGTGGGGGCAGGTCGTGCTCGCCGCGGTCGTCCCGCGCTCCGGTGCGGCGCTCGACGGCCCGGCGCTGCGTTCCTGGGCGGCCGAGCGCCTCGCCCCGTGGGAGGTCCCGCGCGAGATCGCGGTGCGCGCCGAACTGCCTCGCACGGCGTCGGGCAAGCTGCTGCGCCGAGCCCTCGCGGACCCCGCGGCGTAGGCTGGGCCCGATGGACGCCGAGGACTACCGCGCCGACAGCCGCGAGCGCTGGGAGCGCGCCGCCGCCGGCTGGACGGCCCGCCGTGAGCAGCTGGCCGCCGATCCGCTGCCGGTCTCCGAGCGGCTCGTCGAGCGGCTCGACCCGCAGCCCGGGCAGCGGCTGCTCGAGGTCGCCGCGGGGCTCGGCGACACCGGCCTGCTCGCCGCCGAGCGCGTGCGCCCGGGCGGGACGGTCGTCATCACCGACGGCGCGGAGGCGATGGTCGAGGCCGCGCGCGAGCATGCCGCCGGGACGCCGGGGGTGCAGCACAAGGCGATGGAGGCCGAGTGGCTCGACGCCGAGACGGCGTCGTTCGACGGGATCCTCAGCCGCTGGGGCTACATGCTCGTCGCCGACCCCGAGGCGGCGCTGCGCGAGGCGCGGCGGGTGCTGCGCCCGGGCGGGCGGATCGCCTTCGCCGTCTGGGACGAGATCGTGCGCAACCCGTGGATCGGCGTGCTCCAGGAGCAGCTCGTCGCCGTGGGCCTCGCCGAGCCGCCGCGGCTCGGCGTGCCCGGGATGTTCGGGCTTGCCTCGCCGGAGCTCGTCCGGGACCTGCTCGAGGACGCGGGCTTCTCGGACGTCGTCGTGGAGCCGGTCGAGTTCGCCTTCCACGCCGACGACGCCGACGCCTGGTGGGAGCACTCGCTCACCGTGTCGATCTCGCTCGGCGAGGCGCTGGGGCGGCTCTCGCCGGCCGAGCACTACGCGCTGCGCGACGCGGTCGACGCCGGGTACGCCGCGTACGCGGATGCGGACGGGCGGCTCACGCTGCCCGCGTGCTCGCTCGTGGCGAGCGCCGACGCCTGAGCGGCTCAGCGCGGGCGGCAGAGCGCCGCGAAGTGCACGGTCATGAGCCGCAGCCCGACCGGCGGCACGACGGCCAGGCCGCGGCGCATCAGCCACTTCGCGTCGGCGGTCGCGCGCTCGCGCGGCGTGGCGGCGAAGAACGCGTGCATCTCGCGCGGGAGCGGGTCGATCAGCTCCCCGTCCACGCGCAGGCCCGCGGCCTCGACGAACGCCCGCACGTCGCTGCGCGAGAACGCATGCAGGTGCCCGATCTCGTGGGCGTGGGCGCGCTTCTCCGGGCGCCGGGCGGAGCGGTTGTCCTCCAGCGGGACCTCGATGACGACGTCGCGGCAGACGCGCGCGGTCTCGCGCAGCACGGCCGCCGGCTCGGGCACGTGCTCGAGCACGTGCGAGAGGATCCCGAGGTCGAAGGCGCCGTCCGGGTGGGGGAGGTGCTCGCCGTCGTAGACGTCGGCGCCCTCGACACCGGCGCGTCCCGCGACCATCGCCGCCGCGCGCGCGGACAGCTCGCAGCCGCGCAGGCGCGGCGCGAAGCCGGCGGCGGCGAGACGCTCGAGGACGACCCCGTCGCCGCAGCCGACGTCGAGCACCGAGGCGGGCGCGAGGCCGGCGCGGCGGCACAGCGTCATCACGTGGTCGGCCTTCGACTGCGCGCCCACCGCCCGCCAGCGCCCGTAGCGCTCGGCGTCGCCCGGGTCGGCGTCCCCGACGGCGTAGCAGTCCTCGTAGAAGCCCTTGAGGTCGTCGATCGGCTCGAGCTTCGGCACCGGGCGAGCATACGGCGCCGGCCCCCGCGGTCGAGTGGTCGATCTTGCGCCTCCCG
>JALOLQ010000339.1:0-3220 GCA_025455895.1 Solirubrobacteraceae bacterium | reverse complement strand
CCCCGCGGTCGAATGGTCGATCTTGCGCCTCCCGGGCGCACGATCGACCACTCGACGACGCAGCCGGGGCACGGGGCCGTACCATGCCGCGCCATGTTCTACGACGACGACGCGGACCTCTCCCATCTCGACGGCAAGACCGTCGCCATCATCGGCTTCGGCTCCCAGGGCCACGCCCACGCCCAGAACCTCAAGGACTCGGGCGTGACCGTCGTCGTCGGCCTGCGCCCGGACTCCGACAAGGTCGCCCAGGCGCGCGACGCCGGGCTCGAGGTGCTGAGCCCGGCCGAGGCGGCCGCGAAGGGCGACATCGTGATGCTGCTCGTCCCCGACGAGCGCCACCACGACATCTACGCCGCCGACATCGCCGGCAACCTCGAGGCCGGCAACATGCTCATGTTCGGCCACGGCTTCTCGATCCACTACGGCGAGGTCGAGCCGCCCGCCGACGTCGACGTCGCGCTCGCCGCGCCGAAGGGCCCGGGCCCCTACGCGAAGGGCATCGGCTGCACCCGCGGCGGCGTGATCGAGACGACCTTCAAGGACGAGACCGAGACCGACCTCTTCGGCGAGCAGGCCGTCCTCTGCGGCGGCGCCAGCGCGCTCGTCCAGGCGGGCTTCGAGACGCTCGTCGAGGCCGGCTACGACCCGGAGATGGCGTACTTCGAGTGCCTCCACGAGCTGAAGCTCATCGTGGACCTCATGTACGAGAAGGGCCTCGCCGGGATGCGCTACTCGATCTCGAACACCGCCGAGTACGGCGACTACACGCGCGGCCCGCGCGTCGTCAACGACGAGACCCGCGCCGAGATGAAGCGGATCCTCGGCGAGATCCAGGACGGCACCTTCGCCCGCGAGTGGATCGCCGAGAACCGCGCCGGCCAGGAGAACTTCAAGCGCATGCGCGACGAGCAGGCCCGCTCCCAGCTCGAGACGACCGGCAAGGACCTGCGCTCGCACATGAGCTGGATCAACGACACGGGGTTCGAGCAGGGCTGAGCGTCCGGGGCGCCGCGTACCGTGCGAGCCGTTCTCATGGCTTCCACGGTCCGCAGCTTCCCCGCTGTCCTGCGCCTGCGCGCACGCGACCTGCACTCCGGCGACGTCGAGGTGATCGAGCTGCGCGTCGACGCCCCGGCCGACGAGCCCGGGCAGCGGACGCAGATCGAGCGCGAGGTCCAGCGCGCGTTCCCGGGAGCGCGCTTCAAGACCTTCGCCGGGTCGGTCGCGTCGTATCTCACGGGCGACCAGCTCGTCGTCACGAGCTACGAGGCGCTGGGCCCGGCGCGCCCGGTCGAGCCGGCGGTCGCGCCCCCGGAACAGCCCACGCTCTTCGCGGCGTAGCCGTAGATGCCCGAGCACGGGCCGCAGCTCAGCCTCAGCCTCGCCCGCGGTGCGGCGAAGCCGCTGCTCGCGCCGCACCTGATCGCTGAGGTCGCCGAGTCCGCTGCCGGCCCGGCCGATGCCGAGCTGGACGTGCTGCTCGCCCTGCTCGTCGAGTCCTGGGAGCGGGAGGGCCCGACGCTCACGGGAGCCAAGGAGGCGGCGACGGAGGACCGCTGGATCCGCCCGGTGGTCGAGGCCCTCGGCTTCGCCTGCCGCATCCGGCCGCCGGCGCACTTCGCCGGGCGGCCGGTGGAGCTCGATTTCGCGCTGTATGCCGACGATCAGGCCCGCCTCGACGCCGAGGGGCGCCCCGGCCTGGGCCAGTTCGAGAACGCGGCCGCGATCCTCGAAGCCAAGCGCTTCGACCGCGACCTCGACAGTCGCCGGGACGCCGGAGCGCTGAGCGAGGATCCGGTCGCCCAGGTCATCCACTACCTGACGGCGTCCGGGGTGCGGTGGGCCATCCTCACCAACGGCAGGCGCTGGCGCCTCTACGGCGCCGAGGGGGACCTCGTCGAGGGTGCCTGCCACGAAGTGGATCTGGTCGCGCTCGTCGAGGCCCGCGACCGCGAAGGGCTGCGGCGGTTCCTCACGGTGTTCGGGCAGCCGGCGTTCACCGCTGGACCCGATGGGCGAAGCCGCCTGGACCGGTTGCTCACCGAGAGCCTGACCCGCGAGGTCGACGTGGGGGCGGCGCTCGAGCGCCAGGTGTTCGCGGCCGTGCCGCTCGTCGCCCAGGGTCTCCTCGGCGAGGACGAGCGCACACCCGAGGCGCTCGCTCAGGCGTTCGAGCACGCGCTCGTCGTCCTGTTCCGGCTCCTCTTCTGCCTGCACGCCGAGGATCGCGGCCTGCTGCCCGTGGACCAGGTCCACTACCGGCACTACAGCGTCCGCGAGCGGCGCGGTCGCCTCGCCACCGACCTGGACGGCGGCCGGCGGTTCAGCTCCCGCTCGGACGACCTCTACAACGACCTGCGCGCGCTGTTCGGGATCGTCGATCGCGGCGACCCCGATCTGGGGGTCAACGAGTACGACGGCGGGCTGTTCGACAACGCGGCGCGCCCATGGCTGGCCGGGCGGACCGTGCCCGATGCGCTGTTCGCCCAGGCGCTCGACCGCCTCTTCAGGGTCGCTGGGCAGCAGGTCGACTACGCGGGCCTCTCGGTCCGGCACCTGGGCACCATCTACGAGCGGCTGCTCGCCTTCCGCCTCGTGGACGCCGGGGTCCACCTGGCGCTGGAGGCTTCGGACGAGCGCCACGATTCGGGGTCCTACTTCACCCCCGAGTTCGTGGTGGACGAGATCGTGGAGGCGACGCTCGGCCCGCTGCTCGACCTCCGGTCGGCCGAGATCGCCGGCGCGAACCTCGATGCGGGCGCAGCGCTCAACGCGTTCCTCGGCGTGCGCGTGCTCGATCCCGCCATGGGCAGCGGCCACTTCCTCATCTCGGCCGCCGCGTTCATCGCCCAGCACATCGCCAACGACCCCTCCTACGCCGAGGGCGAGCTCAGCCGCAGCGAGCTCATGCGGCTCGTGGCCGAGCGGTGCATCTACGGCGTCGACCTCAATCCGATGGCGGTCGAGCTCGCACGGGTCGCGCTGTGGCTCGCCACGGTGCGCGGGGACCGGCCGCTCACGTTCCTCGGGAACCTGCGCGCCGGGAACTCGCTCGTGGGCGTCTCGGTGGCCGAGCTCCTGACCGGCGGGGAGACGGTGTTCGCCGCGCAGCTCGCCACCGAGGCGCACGAGCTGCTCGATCTCGACCGCCGTTCGCGCGA
Source organism: Solirubrobacteraceae bacterium (assembly GCA_025455895.1). Taxonomy (GTDB): domain Bacteria; phylum Actinomycetota; class Thermoleophilia; order Solirubrobacterales; family Solirubrobacteraceae; genus F1-60-MAGs163. The sequence continues at coordinate 56 of JALOLQ010000339.1, read as the reverse complement.
GCTGGGCGACCGCAGCGCCGAGGAGACGCACGAGAAGCAGCGACTGGCGAGTCTCG
>JALOLQ010000338.1 GCA_025455895.1 Solirubrobacteraceae bacterium | reverse complement strand
GATCGCGATGACACGAGGGATTCGCCCCCGTGAGCCTCCGCCTACAGCACGTCCCGCCGCTCGAACAGCCACGCGCCCACGGCCGCGAGCACGATGCCGGCGAGCGTGAGCGCGGCCATGTGGCTCACGTCGAGCCCCTGCTGGATCGCCGAGCCGTAGTAGCGGAAGGCGGTGAACGCCCGCAGCGGCTCGAGCGGGTCGGCGAGCTTGCCGACGAGGTCGATCACGTACATCGCCACGAGCGCGCCGGCCCCGATCGCGGTGACCGTCGAGGCGTGGTGCAGCGCGCCCGCCGCGAGCGCCGCCAGGCCGCCGAAGGCCATGGCGAGCGGCCACGCGTTGACCATCCCCTCCCCCAGCGTCAGCGCGGAGATGCCGGTCCCGGCGAGCGCGCCGACGAGCAGCGTCAGCGCCCAGATCACCGCGAGGATCGCCGCGGCGAGGATGCCCGTGGCGATGAACGTGCCGGCGACGAGCACCCGGCGCGCGAGCGGGAGCGAGAGCAGCGCGTCGAGGTGGCCGCGCTCCTCGGCGCCGCTGATCGCGGCGGCCATGCGGCGGATCACGAAGAAGCCGAGCGCCAGGGGGATCACGAGGCTCAGCATCTCGGCGTCGACGTACTTCTCGACGGTGTCGAGCGACTGGATCCCGAAGGCCTCCTTGATGGCGGGCGGGTAGCTCTCCATCATCTCCTCCATCGAGTCCTCGATCGAGGGCCACATCGCCGCCATCAGCGCCGTCATCGCGCCGAGGCCGAGGCCCCACGTGAGCGGCGCGCGCCGCTGGGCGCGCAGCTCGCCGCGGACCACGGACCGCAGCGCGTGCCACGCACCCGGCGGGCGGTGGACGGCCGGCGCGGCGGCGACCGGCGGGCGGGCGCTGACGCTCGTCATGACGCCGCCCCGCGGTCGTAGTAGGTCAGGAAGAGCTCCTCGAGCGTCGGCCGCGTGATCTCCACATCGGCGACCGCCTGCCGGGCGAGCGCCTTGATCGCGGGATCGAGGTCGCCGCGCACGCGGAACCGCACCGTGAGGCCCTCGAGCTCGACGTCCTCCACCCCCGGCAGGCCGGCGAAGTCGCCCGCCGCGACGGGCCGGTGGAAGCGCGCGACGACGTTGCGGTAGGCCCGCGAGCGCATCTCCTCGACCGACTCGACGGCCGCCAGGCGGCCCTCGCGGATGATCCCCACCTCGTCGCACACGCGCTCGACCTCGTCGAGCTCGTGCGAGGAGAGAAAGACGGTGCGGCCCGCGTCGCGCTGCTCGGCGACGAGCGCGAGGAACTCCTCCTGCATGAGCGGATCGAGGCCGCCCGTCGGCTCGTCGAGGATCAGCAGCTCGGGCTCGTGGAAGAGCGCCTGGATCAGGCCGACCTTCTGGCGGTTGCCGCGGGAGAGCGAGCGCAGCGGCCGGTCGAGCGCGGCCTCGAAGCGCTCGGCGAGGACGTCGGCGCTGCCGAGATCGCGCATGCCGCGCAGCGCGGCGAAGTGCGCGAGCAGCTCGCGGCCGGTCATCCGGCCTTCGTAGGAGAACTCGCCGGGGAGGTTCCCGACCCGGGCCCGGATCTCGCGGCTCTCGCGCCGCGAGTCCAGCCCGAGGATCCGCGCACGGCCGCTCGTCGGGTGCAAGAGGTCGAGCAGTGTGCGGATCGTCGTCGTCTTCCCGGCACCGTTGGGCCCCAGGAAGCCGAACACCTGCCCCCGGTCCACGCGCAGGTCGAGCTCCTCGATCCCGCGCGCCGAGCCGTAGCGCTTCGTGAGGCGATCGGTGTCGATCACCGCGGTCATGCACCGATGGTCCTCCCCCGCCGCCCGCGGGGCATCGGGGGAACCCCTTACGCCGACTCCGCCTCGCCCAGCAGCATCCTGCGCGCCACGTCGACCGCCTGCTCGGGCGTCGTCGCCTCCTCGGCGTACTGGGCCTCGGCGATGCCGGCGAGCAGCTCGCCGAGCCGCGGGCCGGGCGTGAGCTCGAGCGCCGCGGCCAGCTCGTCCCCGCGGATCAGCGGCGCCGGCGGGCCCTGCTCGTGCCGGTCGAGCGCGTCGGCGAGCATCGGCAGGCCGACCTCGAGGTGGCGGGCGATCGCCTCCTCGTGCTTGCGCCCGCGCGTGGCGAGCCGGTCGGTGATGCTCAGCAGCGTCACGTCCACCGGGACCGGCTCGGTGAGGACGAGGTAGCGGTGCACCTGGCGGCGGCTGAGCGGCCGTTCGTGCACGAGGAACCCGAGCCGCAGGTGGTGCAGGGCGAGCGCCGCGACGTGCGCGCGCAGGCGCTCGCTCGCGCGCAGGCGCGTGAGGATCTCGCGGCTCATGCGCGCGCCCTCGCGGTCGTGGTGGGGGAAGCCGATCCGGCCCTCGCCGAAGTCGGTCTGCGTGATCGGCTTGGCGATGTCGTGCAGCAGCGCGCCCCAGCGCAGCGCGTCGCCGCGCGTGAGGTCGTCGGCGAGCGGCTCGGCGAGCACCGCGGCGACCCGCGCGCCGAGGGCGTCGTCCTCGAGCACGGCGGCCGGGTCGCGCTGGAGCGCGATCGTGTGCTCGAGCACCTCGAGCGTGTGGTCGTAGGCGTCCTTGTGGTGGTAGACCGTCTGCTCGATCCCGCGCAGGGCCCCGAGCTCGGGCAGGACCGCGGCGCCGGCGCCGGTCTGCTCGAGCAGCGCCATGCCGTCGAGCGCTCGGTCGGCCGCGAGCGTGCGCCCCAGCTCCGTGAAGACCCGCTCCCCGGCGACGCCGTGCAACCCGGGCGCGTGCTCGCGGGCGGCGGCG
>JALOLQ010000337.1 GCA_025455895.1 Solirubrobacteraceae bacterium | reverse complement strand
GCACCTCATCGACACGCCCGGGCACGTGGACTTCACCTACGAGGTCTCGCGCTCGCTCGAGGCGTGCGAGGGCGCTCTGCTCGTCGTCGACGCCTCGCAGGGCGTCGAGGCCCAGACGCTCGCGAACACGTACCTCGCGATCGACTCGGGACTCGAGCTGATCCCGTGCCTGAACAAGATCGACCTGCCCGGGGCCGAGCCCGAGCGCGTCGCGGCCGAGGTCTCCGAGCTGCTCGGCGAGCCGGCCGAGGACATCCGCGTGATCTCGGGCAAGACCGGGCAGGGCGTCGAGGACGTGCTCGAGGAGCTCGTGCAGAAGGTCCCGGCGCCCGCCGGCGATCCCGACGCGCCGCCGCGCGCGCTGATCTTCGACTCCGAGTTCGACCAGTACCGCGGCGTGATCGCCTACATCCGCGTGGTCGACGGCGTCTTCCGCAAGGGCGAGGCGATCCGCGCGATGGCCGCCGGGACCGAGGCCGACATCGACGACATCGGGTTCTTCACCCCGGCGATGACGGGCGTGCAGGAGCTGCGCGCCGGCGAGGTCGGCTACCTCATCACCGGGATCAAGGACGTCACGCGGCTGCGGGTCGGCGACACGCTCACCTCGAAGCACCACGGCGCGACCGAGGCGCTGCCCGGCTACCGCGACGTCAAGCCGATGGTCTTCTGCGGGCTCTTCCCGATCGACTCCGACCAGTACCCGGACCTGCGCGACGCGCTCGAGAAGCTCGTCCTCAACGACGCCGCGCTCACCTGGGAGCCCGAGACCTCCGACGCGCTCGGCTTCGGGTTCCGCTGCGGCTTCCTCGGCCTGCTGCACATGGACATCGTGCGCGAGCGCCTCGAGCGCGAATACGACCTGAACCTGCTCACGACGATGCCGTCGGTGGGCTTCGAGGTGACGCTCACCAACGGCGAGGAGGTCGAGGTCCACAACCCGTCCGACTTCCCCGACCCCGCGCGCGTCGCCGAGATCCGCGAGCCGATGATCCGCGCGAGCATCCTCACGCCGACCGAGTACATCGGACAGGTGATGGAGCTCTGCCAGGAGAAGCGCGGCGAGCACGCCGGCATGCACTACCTCAGCTCCGAGCGCGTGCAGCTCACCTATGACCTGCCGCTCGCCGAGATCGTGCTCGACTTCTTCGACCAGCTCAAGTCGCGCACCCGCGGCTACGCCTCGCTCGACTACGAGATCAGCGGGATGAAGGCCTCCGACCTCGTGAAGCTCGACGTGCTGCTCGCCGGCGACCCGGTCGACGCGCTCTCGATGCTCGTCCACAAGGACAAGGCCTACGGCGTCGGGCGCACCCTCACCGAGAAGCTCCGCGAGAAGATCCCCCGCCAGCAGTACGACGTCCCGATCCAGGCGGCGATCGGCTCCCACATCGTCGCCCGCGAGACCGTCAAGGCCTACCGCAAGGACGTGATCGCCAAGTGCTATGGCGGTGACATCTCGCGCAAGCGCAAGCTGCTCGAGAAGCAGAAGGAGGGCAAGAAGCGCATGAAGCAGGTGGGGCGCATCGAGGTCCCGCAGGAGGCGTTCCTGGCGGTCTTGGAGCTGGGCGACTCGTCCGGGTCGAAGTAGCTTTTTGGCTCTTCGGTCGCTGGTGGCGGGCCGGGACCGCCGCGACCTCGTGCCGCGAGAGCATGGTCGCGTGGGCTCTTGTGGCGGCCCGGTGTGTGCTGGGCTTGCTCCAGATCCTCTCGCGGACGGGTCGCGGCGGCCCCGGCCCGTGGGGCGCTCGGGTAGACGGCTTCTTTGGCGCTGCTGAGTTGCCTGCTCGGCGCCGGGGGCGCCTGCGAGCCTCGTGCTGGGGTTGGCTGGGTGGGGGCCTCGGCGCGGGAGTGGCGCGCCTTCGGGCCTCGTGCTGGGAGGATGCTTGGGGTGAGTCGCGTTGCGGTCCTGCTCGTGGTGCTCGCGGTGCTGTGGTGCCCGGCGGGCGCCGGCGCGTCGGTGCTGTCGCCGGAGGGATCGGCGCCGGGGCTGGTGGCCGTGGCGCCCGCGCCGTCAGGTGGCTCGGCGCTCGTGGCGTGGGCGACCGGTGACCGGCTCGGCTACGGGACGGGCCTGGCGGTGCGCGACCGCAGGGCCGACGGGTCGTTCGGGCCGGTCCAGACGCCCGCGGTCGGCGGTGCGGTCTGGAGCGTGGCGCCGGCGCTGCTCCCGTCGGGAGAGGCCGTGATGCTCGTGGCGTCAGGGCCGGGTCCCGGACCCGGCTCCGAGCGGCTGCTGCTCCTGCGCCGCGCGGCGGGCGGCGGGACCTGGACCAGCCGGGAGGTGATCGCTCCCGCCGACGGCCAGGGGACTTTCATCGTCGCATGGGCGGCCGGCCCGGCCGGCGATCTGGCCGCGCTCGTGCGGGCGCCCGGCGGGCTGCGGCTCGTGCGGGTGCCGGCGGGCGGTGAGCCGTCGGTGCTGGCGCTGCGCGCCGCGGACCCGGTGGGTGGGCTGGCGCTGGGTCCGCGCGGAGCGCTGCGCCTCGTCACGTCCGAAGGCTTGCGCGTCATCGCGCGCCGCGGGTCGATGACCGGGCCGCTCGGCGCGCCGCAGACGCTCGGGCGCGGGCGCCTGCCGGAGGTCGGCGTGGCGATCGACCGGCGCGGGCGAGCGGCGGTCGCCTTCAGCGGCCAGACCGGGCGCAACGGATTCGGCGTGCTCGCCGCCCAGGCGCCCGCCGGCGGCCCGTTCGGGCGGGTGCGCGTGCTCGACGCCGGCCCGAACGCCGGTGCTCCGCAGGTCGCCGCCGGCGCCGAGC
>JALOLQ010000037.1 GCA_025455895.1 Solirubrobacteraceae bacterium | reverse complement strand
CCGCCGAAGCTGGGACCCTGCGTCGTGAGGTAGACGCCGGTGCTGTCCTTGGCGTCGGGGTCGGCGGGCGGGCCGGAGATGAGCACGGCCGGTGAGCTGAACGCACAGGGCTCGAGCGACGGCCACGGCAGGGTGGGGGCGCCGGCGACCTTCAGCCCCTGCGCGTCGCGCCACGCGATCTTCGTGCCGTCGGGGGACCACGCGACGCTGTGGGCGTCACCGGACACGCTCGCGCCGCCCATCGCGCAGCCGTTCGGCTCGTCGGGAGGGCTGGTCCCGATCTCGCCGCTGTAGGACATCACGATCACGCGGTTCTTGGGAGTGGCGCCCGGAACGAGGATCTCGACGGCGACCTTGCCGCCACTCGCGGGAACGTCGGCGCGCATGTTGTGCTGCCCGGACCCGTACGGCGGGATCCAGTCGGCGGCGTCGGTCACGAGCGGCGCGTCGTACACCGTGGAACTGCCCGGGATCGTGCCGCTGGCGTTCTGCACGCGGATCGAGGACCCGTCCGACGAGACCATCCGCCGGCCGAAGAACGTGGCCTGGCGCATGGAGCTCAGGTCGACCGCGTCCAGCACGCTCGCGATCGACGTCTGACCGAGCCAGGCACCGCGCGAGATCGTCTGGCAGTAGGTGATCCCGAATCCGTTGCAGTACGAGTACTCCTGGGCGACCCAGGCACCGTCATCGGAGATCTCGAGGGCCAGGGGTGCCGATGCGAGATTGGGCGTCTGGCGCGAGGGCAGCGACGAGTCGAGCACCTCCTTGCCCAGCGCGTCCCAGAGCTTGAAGCGCACGAGCCGGGCCTGGCCCTCGGTGCCCGGGACCGAGTACGCGGCCGCGGTGACCCCGGTCGCGGACTGCGCGATGCCGAGCCAGGGCCGGTCCACGGTGCCGTTCGTCGTCAGCTGGACCTTCTTGGCGCCGTCCGGCGAGGAGAGCCAGACGTTGCCGTTCTCGATGTAGGCGATGCTGGCGGCGTGCGCGGGCGGCGTGAGGGCCGCGACGGCGAGCGCCAGTGCACCGAGCCCGAGGATCCGCGTCCGTGCGTTGCGCATCGCACGAGGATACGCCCGGGGGCGGCGTGCGTCACGGCCGCCGGCCAAAGCGCATCGGTTCCCGTGCAACGCCCGATAATGCCGGTTATGTCGACCAACGCGGAGCTGCGAGGGGGTCAGCCGCCCGCGTCCGCCCCGAACTGCTGCTCGTGGAGCTCCCAGATCGTCGCCCAGCCGGCCTCCCAGGCCGCGGGCCAGGCGGTGTCCTGGAGGCGCAGCGCCGTGCCGAGGTCGTCCGGGCCGCGCGCCTCGCGCACGATCAGCCGCGTCAGGCGCGTGCGGAACAGCTCGGGCTCGCGCGTGCTCAGCGGCCCGATCGCCACGAGCTGCTCGGCGGTCCCGGGCTCGAGCGGCATCGCGTGCTCGGCGAGCCCGAGCACCTGGCCGAAGTCCCCGCGCACGTTCTGCGCGGCGAACTCGCACAGGTAGCCCCAGGCGGCCAGGCGCGCCGCGCCGTCCCAGGCCGGCCCGTGCGGGCGCAGCTCGACGGCGAGCGCGCGCAGGTCCTCGCCGCGATCGGGCTCGTCCCCGAGCAGGTCGGCACGCAGCTCCACGAGGCAGCGCACGGCGCCGGCCAGGCAGAACGATGCGAGGACGTCCATGCGCGTCGGCTCGCCGGAGCGCTGGGCGTACTGCAGGACGTCGTGCAGCCAGGCGCGCACCTGCTCCCCGTCGAGCGCCGCCTGGGCCTCGATCCCCTCGGCGTCGAGGGACGCCAGCTCCTCGAGCCGGCGGGCGTCCTCGGCGCCGGGACGGCGGTGCAGGCGCAGGTCACGCGGCTCGGTCATCCGCGCGCAGCCTACGCGCGCGGGACGCGGCGCGTGGGCTTATCCTGCGCGTCGATGCGTCACGAGCTGCGGCCGCTGTTCGACCGGGTGGTCATCAAGGAGCTGGACCCGGACCGGATCCGGCAGTCGGGCCTGCTCGTGCCCCCCGGCCAGCACGAGCCGCCGCCCCAGCACGGGATCGTGCTCGCGATCGGGCCCGGGATCGACTGGTGGGAGGCCGCCGGGGTGCGGATGCCCGTGCGGCCGGGCGATCACGTCGTCTTCCCGGCGTCGGCCGGGGTCTGGGTCGAGGTCGACGAGGAGCGCCTGCTCGTGTGCCGCGTCGGCGAGCTGCTGGGCGTCATGACGCCGCTCGAGGAGCTCGGGGCGACGCCCGTCGCCGGTGAGCGGCCGCTCGAGGAACCCGAGCCGTAGGATCACGGCCGTGCGCCTGATCGTCGCCTGGGTCTTCAACACGCTCGCGCTGCTCACCGCGACCTGGGCGCTGCCCGGCGTCGACTACGGCGACCAGTGGTGGACGCTGCTGATCGCCGGCGTCGTCTTCACGGTGGTGAACTGGTTCGTCAAGCCGATCCTGGCGATCCTCTCGATCCCGTTCATCGTCGTGACGCTCGGGCTCTTCTACTTCCTGCTGAACGTGCTGATGCTCTACATCACCGCGTGGCTGGTCCGGGACTTCGAGATCGAGACCTTCTGGTGGGCGTGCCTGGCGGCGATCATCGTGAGCGTCGTGAACGGCCTCCTGCACCTCGTCTTCGGGGATCCGGCCGACCGGCTGCGCACGGCCGGGACGGGCCGCACCGAGACCTGAGCGCCGGCCCAGCGCGGATGGAGCAGGCGCACCGCGGTGTGCATCGCCCGCGCCCGGGCGTCGCACAGCGCCCGAGCGACGGCGCCGCCGGGGCGCGCGGCGCAGAGCCGGCGCGACTCGGCCAGCAGGCGCTCGTCGACCCAGCGCCGCGTCGCCTCGGTGCGCTGCAGGCGCAGGCCGCGGCCGAGGTTGCGGTAGCCGAAGTCGTGCTGGCGGCAGGGCCCGTCGAAGATCCGGGCCCACGGCGCCGGCGTGCGGCTGCACCCGTCGCTGGACCAGTCGAACGGCGCCGACCGCGGCGCGGCGAGGAACGCCTCGTGCGGCGCCGCGACGAGCGCGAGCGCCCGCGCCGTGAGGCCCGGAGCTGCCGCGGGCGCGGGTGCGGCGAGGGCGCCGACCAGGGCGCCGGCGAGCAGCAGCGCCGTCAGCGGGCGCGGCGGGAAAGCGGGGATGGACATGGCGGGCGACGCTATCCCCGCCCGGCCGGGCCGCGGCGCCGTCGCGCGGGACCCGTCGCAGACCCGTGCGCGACCTGTGGCGGGCCGCGGGCACGGCCGCGCATCCGAGCACGGTCTGCGACCGTATCCCCGCCATGAGCTCCTGGACGACCTCCGACCTCCCCCGCCTCGACGGCACGCTCGCGGTCGTCACCGGCGCGAACAGCGGCCTCGGCCTGATCACCGCCCGCGAGCTGGCCGCGCACGGCGCCGAGGTGGTGATGGCCTGCCGCGACGAGGCCCGGGCGCGCGTCGCGCTCGACGCGGTGCGCGCCGCCGCCCCGGACGCCGCCGTGCGCACCGCCTCCCTCGACCTCGCCGACCTGGCCTCGGTCGAGCGCTTCGCCGCGGAGCTGGAGAGCGAGGCCGGGCACCTCGACCTGCTCGTGAACAACGCGGGCGTGATGGCCACGCCGCGCCGCGAGACCGCCGACGGCTTCGAGCTGCAGCTCGGGACGAACCACCTCGGCCACTTCGCGCTGACCGGGCGGCTGCTGGGGCTGCTGGAGGCCGCCCCGGCGCCCCGGGTCGTGACCGTCTCGAGCACCGCCCACAAGATGGGCCGGATGCGCTTCGACGACCTCATGAGCGAGCGTCGCTACCGCCGCTGGGAGGCCTACGGGCAGTCGAAGCTCGCGAACCTCCTGTTCGCCTTCGAGCTGCAGCGCCGTGCGCAGGCCGCGGGCAGCGCGCTGCTGAGCGTCGCCGCCCATCCCGGCTACGCCGCCACGAACCTCCAGTTCGTCGGCCCGAGCATGCGCGGCAGCGGGCTCGAGGAGCGCGTCTACGGCCTGGCGAACCGGATCCTGGCCCAGAGCGACGAGCAGGGCGCCCTGCCGCTGCTCTACGCGGCGACGATGGACGTGCCGCCCGGGTGCTTCGTCGGGCCGGACGGCTTTCAGGAGATGCGCGGGCACCCGGCGCTCGTCGAGGCCCGGCCCGCCGCGCACGACGAGGCCGCCGCGGCGCGCCTGTGGGACGCCTCCGAGCAGCTGACCGGCGTGCGCTACGCGTTCGCGGTGCCCGCCGCGGCCTGACGGCGCGCCGCCAGCGCGGTGAACCAGTCGAGCGCCGCCGGATCGGCCAGCGAGTCCCGGCTGGCGACGCGGTCGGCCGGCTCGCCCATGAGGATCCGCTTGACCGGTACCTCGAGCACCTTGCCCGAGAGCGTGCGCGGGACCTGCTCGACCTGGAAGACCTCGTTGGGCACGTGCCGCGGCGAGCAGTCCTCCCGGATCCGGCGGCGCAGCGCGGCGACGAGGTCGTCGTCGAGCGCCCGGCCCTCGGCGAGCACGACGAACAGCGGCATCCAGGCGTCCTGCGTGGGATCCGGGCCGGGGACGTCGACCACCAGCGCGTCGACGACCGCGTCCTCGGCGAGCACCGCGCGATAGATCTCCGCGGTGCCCATCCGGATGCCGCCGCGGTTGATCGTCGAGTCCGAGCGGCCATGGATGACCGCCGTGCCGCGCTCGGTCAGCTCGAGCCAGTCACCGTGGCGCCAGATGCCCGGGTACATCGCGAAGTAGCTCTCGCGCAGCCGCGCGCCGTCCGGGTCGTTCCAGAAGGCGACCGGCATCGACGGCATCGGCTGGGTGATCACGAGCTCTCCGACCTCCCCCACGACACTGCGCCCCTGTTCGTCGAACGCCTGCACGTCCGCGCCGAGCGAGCGGCCCTGGAGCTCGCCCTCGTACACCGGCAGCACCGGACAGCCGCCGACGAACGCGGTGCACACGTCGGTGCCGCCGCTGGTCGAGAAGAGCCACGTGTCCGCGCCGAGGTGGTCGTAGACCCAGCGGAAGCCCTCGGGCGAGAGCGGCGAGCCGGTCGAGCCGACGCTGCGCAGCCGCGACAGGTCGCGCCCGCCGCCGCCCGGCTCGACGCCGGCCTTCAGGCACGAGGCCAGGAAGCTCGCGCTCGTGCCGAAGCAGGTCACGCCGGTCTCGCTCGCCAGGTCCCAGAGGCGGTCGAGCGTCGGGTGGCCCGGATTGCCGTCGTAGAGCACGATCGCGGCGTCGGTGAGGAGCACGCCGGCGAGGAAGTTCCACATCATCCAGCCGGTCGTGGTGAACCAGAAGACGCGGTCCCCCGGGCGCGCGTCGAGGTGCAGCCACATCTTCTTGAGGTGCTCGAGCAGGATCCCGCCGTGCGACTGCACGATCGCCTTCGGCAGGCCGGTGGTGCCCGAGGAGTAGAGCACCCACAGCGGGTGCGAGAACGGGACGCGGCGGAAGCTCAGCGGCGCGCCGTCGCCGCGGGCGAGCATCGCGTCCCACCCCATGCCCGCGCGCAGGTCGCCGATCAGCGGCGCCTCGGCGAGGTACGGCAGGACGACCGTGTGCTCGACGCCGGGCATCGCCGCCTCGAGCTCGGCGACCACGGCGAGCTTGTCGAAGTCGCGGCCGCCGTAGCGGTAGCCGTCGACGGTCAGCAGGACCTTCGGCTCGATCTGGGCGAAGCGGTCGATCACCGTGCGTGCGCCGAAGTCCGGCGAGCAGCTCGACCAGACCGCCCCGAGGCTCGCCGTGGCGAAGAAGGCGGCCAGCGTCTCGCTGATGTTCGGCAGGAAGGCGGCGACCCGGTCACCCTCCCCCACGCCCAGCGCGCGCAGCCCCGCGGCGATCCGCGCCGTCTGCTCGCGCAGCTCGCCCCAGGTGATCTCGCGCGTGGCCCGGAGCTCGCCGGCCTCCACGATCGCGACGCGGTCATCCGGCGCGTCGCGGAACACGTGCTCGGCATGGTTGAGGCGCACGTGCGGGAACCAGTCGGCCCCGGGCATCTCGCGTCGCCCGAGCACCGGCTCGGGATCGCCGTCGGCCTGCACGTCGAAGAACCGCCAGATCGAGCGCCAGAACCCGTCGAGGTCGCCGACCGACCAGCGCCACAGGCCCTCGTAGTCGTCGGCCGTCACGTCGAGCCCGAGCTCGGCGCGCAGGCGCTCGGCGTAGCGCGCGAGGTTCGTCGACGCGCGGAACTCCGCGCTCGGCTGCCAGAGGATCGGGGGCGCGTCGGCGGGCATGGCCGCGAAGCCTGCCACACGCGCCCCGCCGGGCGGGCTCAGCCCCGGGGCGCGCCCTTGCGCCGGCGGCGCTCGCCGAGGTGTGCGGCGCCGGCGCCGATCGCGAAGCCCGCGACGAGGCACACGACGATCAGGAGGATCAGCGGCGTGGCGAACGTGCCGAAGATCCAGTTCACCTCGACCTCGCCGGTGTTCAGGACGGCGAACACCGTGACGAGGACGATCAGGAGCGCCCACAGCGCCAGGCGGGCCTTGTCGGCGTTCGAGCGAGCCGCGGTGCCGGCGGGAGCGTTGGACATGCCCGGGATCGTATCCCCCGCGCCTGCGAGGATCCGGCGATGGCGCACGAGGTCCGCGACGCGACACTCGACGGTCACGAGGCGCTGGTGCTGTGCGCGCCGGAGCGCGCGCTCGAGGCCTGGCTCGTCCCGGGGGCCGGGATGGTCTGCGCCCGGCTCACGCAGGACGGCCGCCCGCTGCTCCACGAGGGCGCGGGGGTCAGCGCCTGGGCGGCAGGCGGGGCGACCTTCGGCGTTCCGCTGCTGCACCCCTGGGCGAACCGGCTCGAGCGCCTGAGCTACGCGGTCGACGGGCATCACGTGCTGCTCGACCCCGAGCGGATGCCGGTTCGCGACGACGGCGCCGGGCTGGCGATCCACGGCCTGCTGCACGCGAGCGCGGCCTGGCGGGTGGCGCGCCGGGAGGCCGGACCGGGCGGAGCCCTGGTCGCCGCGCGGCTGGAGAGCGGCGACGTGCCCGGGCTGGAGGCGGGCTTCCCCTTCCCCCACGAGCTCGAGCTGGTGGTCAGCCTGGCGGGCGACCTGCTGACGTGGTCGCTGACGCTCACGGCGACCGCGGAGCGCCCTGTGCCCGTCTCGTTCGGCTTCCATCCCTACCTCACGCTGCCCGGGGTGCCGCGCGAGGAGTGGCAGCTCACGCTGCCCGTCGTGCGCCGCGCGATGCTCGACGCGCGCGGGATCCCGACCGGGCAGACCTCACCGGCGCCGTTCCGCTCCGGCCCGCTCGGCGAGCGCAGCTTCGACGACCTCTTCCCGCTGCTCGAGGAGCCCGCGGAGTTCGTCGTCGCGGGCGGGGACGGCGCGCTGCGCGTGCGCTTCGAGCAGGGCTATCCGGTCGGGCAGGTCTACACGCCGCCGGGCGGGGAGTTCATCTGCTTCGAGCCGATGACCGCGCCCACCGACGCGCTGCGCCGCGCCGGGCGTTCGCTTCCGCGGGCGGCACCGGGGACGCCGTACACCGCCCGCTGGTCGCTGCTCGTGGACGGCCGGCCCGGCGCCTGAGCCGCCGGACCCTCAGTAGCCGACCGGGTGCCGGACGGTGTAGCCGGCCGACGAGCGCTGCTCGCCGTCCCAGCGTGAGCCGTCGTCCATCCCGGAGGTGTCGTAGCGCAGCACCCCGCGGCGCGTGCGGATCGTCATGTACGCGTGGCCCGGGTGGGCGTAGATCGTGATCCAGCGCCCGGGACCCGCGGCGCCGTAGCGCATCAGGGGCGTCGAGTGCAGCGGGCTGCGCAGCAGGCCGGCGCCGTTGAGGACGTAGGAGATCGAACCCGAGCAGTCGTAGCCGCTGTCGCGGAAGGACGCGTGCCCGCCGCCATAGCGGTAGGGCTTGCGCGCGATCCGGTTGGCCGCGGCGATCGCGCGGGCGACGACGATCGGCAGCCCGCCGGGCGCCGAGCGGGCGCCGCCGCGCAGCCGCACCCGCTTGAGCACCGGCCGCTCCCCCGGGATCCCGAGCGCCCTCCAGGTCGCCGGGCCGACGACGCCGTCCGCGGTGAGCCCGTTGCGGCGCTGGAAGCGGCGGACCGCACGCTGGGTGCCGGGGCCGAAGACCCCGTCGGCCCCGATCCGCAGGCGGCGCTGCAGGATGCGCACCGAGCGCTTCGGGGCCGCGGCTCCGCGCGGCGCGCGCGAGCCACGGCTCGCGCGGCGCAGCGCCCGCCAGGTGGCCGGGCCGGCGACCCCGTCGGGCTTCAGCCCGTGGCGGCGCTGGAACCGGCGCAGGGCCTTCTTCGTGCCCTTGCCGAAGACGCCGTCGGGCGTCAGCTGCAGGGCGCGCTGGAGGCGCTCGACGGTCGGGCCGCGGTCCCCGCTCTCGACGGTCTTGGCGGCCAGGGTGGTCGTGGGAGCGGCGGCGAGCAGCGCGAGGCACGCGACGGCGAGCGTCACGGCGCGCGGCAGGCGGCGGCCCAGGGTGCGATGGCGTCTCATGGTGGTCGGCGCCTACGAGGTGAGCTGACGGGCTCGCATCCACCGTCTCCGGTGGGCGCTACGCCGCCTGCGATGGCGGCGATTCGCCCCGGCGGCCCATCCTGGGCCGCTGTGGGTCCCCCGTTCCCGCAGGTCGTGCCTGTGGGACTCGGCGCGGGCGCGACGCTAGCAGCGGCTCAGCGACGGGTCTGCACGATGCCGTGCAGCTGTGCCGCGTGCACGTCGCCGTGCAGCGCGCTCAGCGGATCCAGATCGGGGTGCCGAGCTGGATCCGCTTCCAGAGCTTGGCGACCTGCGCGTTCTTCACGCGGATGCAGCCGTTCGACGGGCGCCCCGGGATCAGCTCGGGCTGGTTCGTCCCGTGGATGCCGACCACCCCGCCGTTGGGCCAGTCGGTGAGCGTCGGCGCATAGGCGGAGGTGCCGATCGCGTGGGTCCCGTACACCGGGGTGTTCTTGAAGCGGAACTTCGAGCGCACGTAGTAGCGGCCGGCCGGGGTGATGGTGCCGGGCTTGCCGACCCCCACGCGCGCCGACCAGATCTTCTTGCCGCGCTTGAACAGCGTCGCGCGCAGCGTCTTGCGGTTCACCACGAGCTGCAGCCGGTTGACGTTGTAGGGGCCCAGCGCGTCGCGCGGGACCCATCCGGTCTTGCCGTTCGGGCGCTTGGGGATGCGGATCTGCACCCACTCACGCTCCTGGTCGTCGATGCGCTCCTTGAGCAGCAGGTAGACCTCGGGGAAGCCGTCCTCGTTGAAGAAGCGCAGGCGGCCGACCTTCCGGGACTTGCCGTTGGCGCGGCTGTACACGTCCGAGAGACGCGCGGGGTGGGCCCAGCGGCTCAGGCGGCGCTCGTCGGACAGGCGGCGCACGGACGGCTTCGGCGGCGACTGCGCCTCGGCCGTCGGGGTGGTCGTGGTGCCCACGGGCGTGCCGGCGGCCGGCGTCGTCTCCGCTGCGAAGGCGCCGCTCGGCAGGGCCAGCCCGAGCGCCGCCGCGCTGAGCGCGGCCGCGGTGATGCGGCGGTGAGTGGCGGTGCTC
>JALOLQ010000336.1 GCA_025455895.1 Solirubrobacteraceae bacterium | reverse complement strand
AGCGTGTCGAAGCCGCGCGTGTCGCCGTTGTTGCCGGCCCCCGAGACCGCCGGGTTGGCGAACGCGAGCGTCCCGCCGGTACCGCCCATCGGGGTCGTGCCGATCCGCCCGCCGGAGGAGGGGCCGATCACGCGCGCGATGTTCGAGCGCGCTGCCTCGTAGGCGGTGTACTGCGCCGAGGAGACCGGCACGATCGTGTTCAGCCCGTCGTTGCCGCCGGTGAGGAACACACAGACGAGGCTCTTCTGCATCGGCTCGGCGGCCTCGGCGACCGCCGCCTCCCAGATCGAGCCCCAGTCCAGGCGCGTGGCCGAGTAGACCGACGCGACTCCGGCGAGCCCGTTGCGCAGGAACGTGCGCCGGTCGAGCCCGCGCGCGGTGCGCCGCGCGTGCGGGACGCCTTCGGCGAAGCCGGTCAGGGCCTCGGCCGGGATCGGGAGCGCCGAGGTGGGCGCGAGGTCGGTGACGCGGCTGTCGGAGCGGGCGCAGTCGGCGCAGCGCAGCGCGTGCGCCTCGCCGCCTGGCGTCGTGGGGTGGAGGTCCTCGGTCATCACATCACCTGGCCGTCGGGGCCCGCGAGCAGCAGCGCGCGGAGCATCAGCTGGCGCTCCCTGCGGAGCCTGGTCGTGCTGGAGGCGGCGCGGGCCGCGTAGTCGCGGATCGCCTGCTCGGAGCCGCGGGCCACCCAGGGTCGTCCCACGGCCGCGTACGCACGGTCGTAGGCGGCGCCCGGGGTCTCCCCGAGCACGTCGTCGAGCTTCTGCTGCGCGGCGAGCCCGGCGACGAACCCGAAGCGCGCGAGCGCGGTGTTCGTGTTCAGCCACGAGAGGCCGCCCTCCCAACCGGCCACGGTCGGCGGGAAGAACGGGACCTGGCCCATCGCGTCGAGGTGGTCCACCGCGCTCGTGTCGGTGACGCCGGCGCCGAGCGCGCGCATCGCGCCGACGGCGAACACCACCGGCGGCTTGACCATGTCGGGCTCGTCGAGCGAGGCGAACAGGGCAGGGTGCCCGAGGATCTGCTCCACGAGCGGTCGCAGCCGCAGGCCCGAGCCGGTGTACGCCGCGACGAGCTGCTGCAGCGTCGCTCCGTCGAGCGGCGCCGCCACGAACTCGCCCCAGGGCTTGGCGACGAGGAACGGCGCGTGCGCCGGGCGGGCGAGGACGAGGTCGACGGCGTCCTCGTACCGGTAGTTCCCGAACGAGCCGAAGACGATCTTCGGGCCGTTGTACCAGCGGTCCGGCGTGAAGTAGCTCTTGGCCTGGTCGGGGTCGCGGTCGTCGATCTGCCAGCCCGAGAGCGCCTTGCTCAGCTGCTGGACGTCGTTCTCGCTGTAGTTCGGCCGGCCGGCGGCGTCGGTCACGCCGAGCCCGAACAGCTCCATCAGCTCGCGGGCGTAGTTCTCGTTCGGCGCGCCGCGCACGTTGCGCTCACCGGTGAGGAAGCGCAGCATCGCCGGGTCGGTGGTCACCTCCCGCGCGAGGTCGCGGAAGCTGGCGCTCGCGTTCGGGCCGAGGTCGGCGTAGCGGCGCAGCAGGTCGTTCTGGCGCAGCATCAGCTGTGGCGGCGAGACCTCGGCGCGCGAGGTCGCCCAGTGGCGGTGCCAGAAGAACGTGAGCCGTTCGACGAACGGGTTCGTCGAACGCACCATGCGGTCGATCCAGCTCAGGACGAGGTCGGTGTCGTCGGCCGTCGGGTCGAGCGGCTTGCCCTCGCGGGTCCCCGGCGTGCCGGCGACCCCGGCGGGCGTCGAGACGAGCCAGCGGACCGCCTCGGCGACGGGGCGTCCGGTCCACTGGGCGCGGTCCTGCTCGGTCGGCCCGAACCCGGCGCGCCAGAACAGGCGGTCGACCATCGCCGGGCTCATCGCGGACAGGTCGAGGTCGCTGGCCCCGGGGGCCGGCGGCATGCTCAGGCGGTGGCGCCGCGGGCGCCCCGCACCGGCCGCCGCGCGGCGGCGGCGCTTGCGGGCGGCGGCGTGGCCGAGGCTCATCGGCAGGCTCCCTTCAGCAGCGCGCGGAACGCGTCGGTGACCGGCCGGCCGCGCAGGCGGAAGTCGCCGTAGCGGTCGCGGACGTCGTACCAGAGGACGCCGGCGAGCTGCGGCATCGAGGTGCTGCGCAGCGTCGCGAGCGTGCGGATCCAGCCCGGCTTGTCACCGCCGGCCGCGCCGGACCCGGTCTCGGCGAGCCAGAACGGCTTCGGCGCGAGCGCCTGGATCGCCGCGTAGGCGCCGCCGAAGACGGCGCCGGGCTCGCTCCACAGCAGTGGCGGACGGGCGCCGAAGTTGTAGCCGCTGGCGCCGACCAGGTCGACCTGCTGGGCGCCGGGGAAGTAGGCGCGGATCGCGTTCGCGCCGCTGTTCGGGATGCTGCGGGCGTACGGCGACCAGAGCAGCTTCACGCGGCGCCCGCCGGGGCCCGCCCGCAGCGCGCGGCGCACGCGCGCCCAGGCCTTCGCGTAGTCGGCCGGGGCGTTGCGGTTGGCCAGCCCCGACCACGGGTGCCAGGGGGTGTTCATCTCCGGCATCGGCCGCAGCACCGCGCCCTTGCGCACCGCGCGCAGCTGTGCCGCGAGCGCGCGCAGCGAGCGGTCGTAACGGCCGCGGGCGATCGTCCTGAGCCGGTAGGCCGGCTGCGTCGCGCCCGCTCGCCCGGCGTCCGGCATCCAGGTGATGACGAGGCTCGCGCGCTGGCGGTTGGCGGTGCGGATGACCGACGGCGAGAGCGGCCGTCCGGCGCAGCGCCGGGAGACCGCGCCCCGGGTCGTCCTGGTAGACGCCGACGCGCAGGCATGCGGCGCCGGCCGCCGGGGCGCCGGCCGCAAGGGCGCCGATCGCGAGCGCGCCGATCGCCAGGACCCTCATCGCGTGACCTCCAGCCTCAGGGTGGTGGCGGCGCTGCCGCGGCCGTCCGGTGAGGTCGAGGTCAGCCGCAGCACGAAGCGCCCGGGACGGCGTGCGGCCCGCGGCAGGCGCACCGCGAGCTTGCGGGCGCCCGGCCGGGGGAGCGCGAGCTGTGCCGTGGCGAGCGGGCGCCGGGCGGTCCTGCGGCCGCGGCGTGGTTCGCGCGCGAGCTCGGCACGCACGCTCCCGATCCCGCTCGAGCGCAGCGGGACCACGGCGCGCCAGCCGGCCCGGCGCAGCTTCACGAGCTTCAGGCGCAGCCGCTTCGGTGCGGTCAGGCGCGGCGCGTCGCCGCAGCCCTGGGTGGCCGAGGCGGGCCGCAGCCAGCTCACGGGCGGCGAGGGGTCCGAGATCCAGCCGACGCCGGTGTGGACGGCGACCACGGTGAAGGTGACCGGCGTGCACACCGGCGCCGGCGGTCGCAGGGCGCTGGTCTGCGTCGTCTCGAGGACCAGCTCGGGCGCGCCGCCGTCGACGCTGCGCAGGATCCGATAGCCCTCGGCGTCCGGGCTGCGCGAGGGGAAGGTCAGCACGCCGGCGACGTCGATCGTCGGCGTCCCCGGCGACAGCTCGGGTACGCGCAGCCCCGAGGCGCCGAGCGGGCTCCCGCTCCCGCCGTCGGCGTCGACGACCTTCTGGTCGTCGAACAGCGGCGCGTCGGTCCACGCGAAGATCGTGCCGCCCGGGCCGCCGGGCCCCTGGTCGTCGCCCCAGTCGCCGCCGGAGCCCCCGTGGGTGGAGATCGCGACGGTCGTGCCGAGGCCGCGGGTGACGACGTCGATGCGTCCGCCGGCGCCCCCGGCGCCGCCGAGGACACCGTCCTGCGGGTGGGCCGCGCCGGAGCCGCCCTCGGCGCGGGCGCCGTCTGCGAGCGTCAGCGTCCCCGTCGCGGCGCGCAGCAGCACGGCCCCGGCGCTGCCGCCCGCTCGGGGCGGCGCCGCCTCGCCGTTGGCGTTCGTCCCGCTCGAGCTGAGGGCGTCGGCCACGGTGAGGTCGACGTGGGCGGACAGGCGGATCGGCCCGCCGCTCGCGCCGGGCCCGCCGCCGGGCCAGCCGCCCTGCGTGGCGACGCGCCCGGTGGCGATCGACCCGGCGGTGCTGGTCACCGCGATGCGACCGCCGGCACCGGGGGTCGCCCCGTCGGGGGCGTTGCCGCCGACGGCCTGCAGCGAGGCGAGTGAGGTGCGCGCGGCGGCCGTCACGGCGATCGTGCCGCCGGCACCGCCGTCGCGCGGGGTGGGGGCGTTCGCCGCGTTCGCGCCGGAGGCGTGCAGCGTTCCGGTGTCCACCGTCTGCCCCTGGAGGC
>JALOLQ010000335.1 GCA_025455895.1 Solirubrobacteraceae bacterium | reverse complement strand
CCGGGCTGCATCGCGTCGCTGACCTCGACGTCGGCCTCGGCGCTGCCGCGCGCGGTGGTGATCCGGGCGCGGTCCCCGTCGGCGAGCCCGAGCGCGGCGGCGTCCTGCGGGCTCACCCGCAGCGCGCCGCCGGCGTCGCGCTTGCGCCAGGCCGGGGTGCGGAAGATGTCGTTGGCGGTGTAGGCGCGGCGCTCGCCGGCGGAGAGCACGATCGGGAACGCCTCGCTCGTCCAGCCGGGCTGCTCGTCCTCCAGCGCGCGGGTGGCCTCGAGCAGGTCCGGCAGGTCGAGCGTGAAGCGCCGGTCGGCGGCGGCCATGTAGGCCCAGTCGTCCCCGTCCTCGTCGGCGGTGAAGACGAGCCCGGAGCGCTCGCGGAGGATCGCGTCGAAGAGCGCGTCGCCGTCGGCGTGACCGGCGCGGCGCACGGCGTCGGGGTAGGTCATCGCGCAGCGCTGCGCGAGGCCCCAGAGCGCCGCGGCGCCGCGCAGCCGCGGCGGCAGCGTCGGGCCGAGCGTCTCGTAGAGCACGTGGGCGGCCAGCCCGCCGAGCGCCGGGTTCGCGCCCGCGGCGGCGCCGAACGCCTGCGCGAACGCGGCGCGGCTCTCGCGGGCGGCGGCCCGCAGCGGCTCGAGGTCGGCCTCGTCGATCACGCCGAGCGCGCGGATGAGGCGTGCGTAGATCTCGGGCTCGGGCAGCGTGCCCTCCAGCGGCTCGAGCAGCGGGTGGCGCAGGTGGAAGGTGTTGTGCGGGAACTCGAGGTTGAAGAACGTCGCCTCGCACTTCTCGTACTGGGAGGCGGCGGGCAGGACGTAGTCGGCGTGCCGGGCCGTCTCGGTCAGCGCGACGTCGATCACGACGAGGTGGTCGAGCGCGTCCAGGGCCTGCGCCATCCGCGGCGAGTCGGCCAGCGAGTGGGCCGGGTTCGAGCTCTCGACGAGCATCGCGCGGAAGCGCTCGGGGTGGTCGGTGAGGATCTCGTCCGGGATCACGTTGCACGGCAGCAGGCCGTTGATGATCGGCGCGCCGGTGACGCGCGTGCGGCGGACCGGCCGCGCCGAGAAGAGCGGCGCCATCCACGTGTGCAGGTGCTGGCCGCCGGTGCGGGCGAAGTTCCCGGTCAGCAGCCACAGCAGCTTGTTGAGGTACGAGCAGAGCGTGCTGTTCGGCGCCTGCTGGATGCCGAGGTCCTCGAAGACGGCGACGCTCGTCGCGGTCCCGATCCGCCGCGCGGCGGCGCGCAGGTCGGCCTCGGGGACGCCGCAGCGCTCGGCGTACGCGCCGACCGGCACGTCGCGCAGCAGCTCCAGCGCCGCCTCGGCGCCGTGCGTGTGCTCGGCGAGGAACGCGTGGTCGACGAGGTCCTCCTGGACGAGGATCCCGGCGAGCGCGGCCAGGCACCAGGCGTCGGTGCCCGGGCGCACGCGCAGGTGGTGGTCGGCGAGCTTCGCGGTGTCGGTGAGCACCGGGTCGATGACGACCATCGAGCGCTGCGGGTCCTTGGCGATCTCGCGCAGCACCTGGCGCGCGCGCGGGAACGACTGCGACATCCACGGGTTCTTGCCGACGAACACCGAGACCTCGGCGTGCTCGAACTCGCCGCGCGTATGGCCGCCGCCGAGCAGCGTGTCGACCAGCGCCTCGCCGGTCTTCTCCTGGGCGAGCGCGCTCGAGCGGTGGCGGGCGCCGAGCGCGCGCAGCAGCGAGCCGGCGTAGGCGCCGCCGAGGTGGTTGCCCTGCCCGCCGCCGCCGTAGAAGAGGATCGCCTCGCCGCCGTGCTCGTCGCGGGTGCGCGCGAAGCCGGCGGCGACCTCGGCGATCGCCTCGTCCCAGCCGATCTCCTCGAACGTCCCGTCCGGCCGGCGCCGCAGCGGGCTCGTGAGGCGGTCCGGGCCGTTCTGGTAGTGGTCGAGGCGCAGCGCCTTGTTGCACGTGTAGCCCTGGGAGGCGGGGTGGGTCTTGTCGCCGCGGATGCGCGCGAGCGTGCGGTCCTCGAGCGCGACCTCGATCCCGCAGTTGCACTCGCAGAGGATGCAGGCGGTGGGGTGCCAGGTCGTCTCGGTCATCAGGGCCTCCGGGCTGGATCAGGGCGTGCCGCGCTCGCGCTCCAGCAGCGCGGCGAGCTCGGCGTGGACGTCGTCGAGGGGGGCGAGGTCGCGCTGGGAGCGGCTCATGGCGAGCGCGCCCTCGGCGGCGGCGAGGATCAGGCGCGCGAGCCGGGCGGCCCGGCCGGGGGCGACGCCGGCCCGCTCGAGTGCGCCGGCGAGCGTCGCGGTCCAGCGCGCGAACGCGGCGCCGGCCTGCTCCTGGACCCCGCTCTCGTCCTCGCGCGCCTCGATGGCGACGGCCATCACCGGGCAGCCGGCGCGGAAGTCCGTGGCGAGCAGCTCGTCGCGGTAGAGCGCGACCAGCTCGTCGAGCACGGCGGCCGGGTCGGCGGCCGCCGCGTCCTGAAGCCGCCGGTCCACGACCTCGCCGGCGAAGGCCGTCGCCTCGCGCAGCAGCTCGTCGCGGCCGCCGGGGAAGTGGTGGTAGACCGACCCGCGCGGTGCGCCGCTGTGCGCCAGCACGTCGTCGATGCTCGTGGCGCGCGCGCCCTGCTCGCGGACGAGCACGGCGGCGCTGAGGATCATCCGGTCACGCGCGGAGGGGCGGGTGGACGCCATCGACTATGGAGTATGCCATAGTTCCGAGCGACGCGGCCAGGTCAGCAGCGACAGCGCCAGCAGGAGGGCCCCCGGGATCGCCAGCGTCGCGGTCGCACCGAGCGGCAGCA
>JALOLQ010000334.1 GCA_025455895.1 Solirubrobacteraceae bacterium | reverse complement strand
GGCGCGTGCGCGTGACCTCCTCGGAGGCCCCGGCCGCCTCGAAGAGCAGCGAGGCGAGGAGCGCGTCCTCGTCGCCGTCGACGTGCAGCAGCGTCACCGACGGCCCGCCCGCGGCCGCCTCCCCCGGGTCGCGGTCGAGCCCGAGGCGCTCCACCCAGCGCGCGGCGGCCGCGTCGCGCTGCTCGAGGTAGGCGACCCACTCGCCGCCGCGCTCGGGACGCTCGACGCGCGAGACGAAGCTCGGGATGACGTCCTTCAGGGCGTCGAGGATCATCCCGCCGTAGGCGCGCGCCTCGGGGAGCGGGTGGGCGAGCAGGTGCAGGACGAGCTGCTCGTAGGTCTGCCCGGTGGCGAAGACCCCCATGTGCGAGAGCGACGCGGCGGGCAGCAGGCCGCGCAGCAGGTCGAGCGCCTTGGCCTGGCAGGCGCGCGCGTGCGCGGCGTCCGACTGGCCGGCGTCCGCCGGGAACTGCTCGCGCACCCACGCCTCGGTCTTCGGCAGCGCGGCGGCGTAGATCCCGAAGATCTCATCGAGCGCCGCCTCGTACTGCGGCCCGAGCGACGGGTCGCGCCAGTAGCGGTAGCCGCCGCCGGGCATCGGCGCGTCGTAGGGGATGTAGCGGGTGGACTGCTCGAGGTAGGCGCCCACGCGCGGGCGCTGGAGCACCTTCGTGAGCACGTTGGAGACCCACTCGCAGGCGAGGTGGGCGCCGCCGAGCTGGGCGACCGAGTCGTCGCCGTAGCCGACGAAGATCCGCTCGTAGAGCTGCGCGGCGCGCTCGCCCTCGTCGCCGTCGAAGGCGCCGCTCCCGAGCTCCGGCAGCGAGTCCGCGAACTCGTCGAGGAACAGCCGCCGCAGCGTGCCCTGGTAGCGCGAGTAGCGGGCGAACAGCGCGCCCTTCACCGTCTCCGGCAGGTTCACGAGCGCGAAGACGGGGCGATCGAGGTTCGTCACGTGCGGCGCGAGGCGCGCCTGCTCGGCCTCGGTGAACGTCTCGACGGGGTAGCGCACGGGCGCTGAACCGTAGCGAGCGCCCCGGCGCGCACGTTCGGCGCCCCGTGATCGGTTTCCTCACCGGGTCGGTGGACATGCTAGGTTGGAAACACCTGAAACCCGACCCGGTTTTATGCTTTCCGAGTTCCCCCACGCGCTGCGCCACCTCTCGGGCCCGCTCGCCGTCCTCGCGGGCGGCGTCGTGGCCGCTGCCGCGCTGCTGCTCGGCGCGGGCGGCGCGAGCGACGACCGCTCCCGCGAGGCGATCGCCTCGAGCGGCGCGCGCGGGACGGTGGCGCTCGTCGGCCATTCCACCCCGCAGGTCGTCTACGACGAGGTGATCCCCGCCTTCCAGCGCACGCCGGCCGGCCGGGACGTGGGCTTTCGCACGTCGTTCGGCGCCTCCGGCGACCAGTCGCGCGCCGTCGCGGCGGGCCTCGACGCCGACCTCGTCACCTTCTCGCTCGCGCCCGACGTCGAGCGCCTGGTCGAGGCGGGGCTCGTCGCGCCGGGCTGGCGCGCAGGCCCCGCGGGCGGGCTGGTCAGCACCTCGGTCGTGAGCTTCGTCGTCCGCGAGGGCAACCCGAAGCGGATCCGCACCTGGGCCGACCTGCTGCGCCCCGGCGTGGAGGTGCTCACGCCCAGCCCGCTGACCTCCGGGGCGGCGAAGTGGAACCTGCTGGCCGCCTACGGCCAGGCCTCCGGCGCGGGCCGCGACCCGCAGGCCGGGCTGGCGTACGTGCGCCGCCTGCTCACCGAGCGCGTATCCGTGCAGGACAAGTCCGCGCGCGAGGCGCTCCAGAGCTTCGCCCAGGGCAAGGGCGACGTGCTGCTCTCCTACGAGTGCGAGGCGATCACCGCGCGCCGCGAGGGCGTGGCGGTCGAGCACGTCGTCCCCGAGGCCACGATCCGGATCGAGATCCCGCTCGCCCGCACGACCGGCTCCCGGCACGCCGCGGCGGCGGACGCCTTCCGCGCCTACGTCCTCTCCGCGCCCGCTCAGCGGGTCTTCGCCGAATGGGGCTATCGCCCGGTGGACGAGCAGGTCCGGCGCGAGACCGCGGCGCGCTTCCCCCGGCCCGCGCGGCTCTTCACCGTCGAGGACCTCGGCGGCTGGGCGGCGGTCGACCGCGAGCTCTTCGATCCGCGCGACGGGGCCGTCGCGCGGATCTCCCGGGAGCGCCGGTGACCACCGGCGTCGTCGCGGCCCCCCGCGCGCGTCCGCGCGACGCCCAGGCCGCGGGCCGGCCCGGGCGGATCGCGGTCGGCACGGTGACGCTGTGGCTCAGCGTGATCGTGCTGCTGCCGCTCGCCGCACTGGCCGCCGCGGCGTTCGAGGACGGCCTCGGCTCGTTCTGGGCGGCGGTGACGAGCGGGGAGGCGCTCGCCGCGCTGCGCTTCACGATCGGGGTCTCGCTCGTCGTCGCCGCGGTGAACGCCGTGGCGGGCACGCTGATCGCCTGGGTGCTCGTGCGTGACGCGTTCCCCGGGCGGCGCCTGGTCAACGCGCTGATCGACCTGCCGTTCGCGCTCCCGACGATCGTCGCCGGGATCGTGCTGCTCGCGCTCTACGGCTCCGGGAGCCCCGCCGGCATCGACCTCGCGTTCACCCAGGCCGCGGTGGCGCTCGCGCTGCTGTTCGTGACGCTGCCGTTCGTCGTGCGCTCGGTGCAGCCGGTGCTGCTGGAGCTCGACCGCGAGATGGAGGAGGCGGCCGCCTCGCTCGGCGCGAGCGCGGCGACGACGTTCCGGCGCGTCGTGCTCCCGAACCTGCTGCCGGC
>JALOLQ010000333.1 GCA_025455895.1 Solirubrobacteraceae bacterium | reverse complement strand
ACCGCGGCCCGCAGCGGGGCGTGGGCATCGAACGCGCGCACGAAGTCGCTCTCGCGCCGGCCGCCCTTGGTGCGGATCACCTCGACGAGCGCGCGCCGGTCGGCGGCGCTCCAGTCGCCGACCCCCGGGAGCGTCAGGACGAGCGGCGCCCAGTGCCGCCACCACATCCGCTCGGCGGCGGTCCAGCCAGCGGCCGGCCCGCCGCCGAGGAGCCGCGCCGCCTCGGCCGCGCAGTCGCGCTCGGCGCGGGCGCGGTCGGAGCCCCACCGCGAGGCGAGCAGGCGCGTCACGTGCAGGCCGACGTTGGCGAGCGGCAGCATGCCGATGACGTCGTCGCGCGCGCGCCCGTGGTGGTAGTAGAGGTTCTCCCGCGCGAGCTTCCGCAGCGTGGCCGCGCTCGAGCGGTGCGCGGGGCGCCGCTCCATGCGCGCGAGCTCGGCTTCCATCAGGCGCCGCACCCCGGCCTCCTTCGGGCGGAATCCGAGCTTCTGGTAGAACCACCAGGCCCCCGACCCGATCGCCTCCTCGTTGCCGTGTCCGAGCTGGTAGGGGTAGATCGTGAAGGTGTCCGCGCCGAACAGGTGACGGACCATCGCCAGCACCCGGCCGTACACCCGGCCCGCCTCGGCGCCGCGCCAGGTCTCGAACACGTTGTAGGCCATCTCGGCCGAGCCGTAGAGCGCGCTGTTCAGGACGTAGCCGATCGGCACGCCGTTCTTGAGCGTCAGGAAGGCGTACACCGCCTCGAGCATGAGCCGGCGCCCGGGTCGCACCCCGACGCAGGCGAACGCCAGCCCGTCCGCGAACTCGACGAGTCGCGCGTCGGCCGGGTCGCCGTAGGAGAACGCGTCGAGGTCGCGCTGACGGGCGATCATGGCCTCGCGCGCGAGGTCGATGACGCGCTCCCCCTCGGCGCGCGACAGCACCCGCACCGCGGGCGCCGGCGCGGCCAGCTCCGCCGCGAGGTCGGGGCGGTCGCGGGTGAGCGGCCCGCCCTGGAACCCGCGCGGCGCGCGCGGGAGGAGCGCCCGCGTGCGCGAGGGGGTGTCGGGCCCCGGGGCGAGCACGAGCGGCAGATCGATCTCGTCCCACAGCTTCTCGAGCGCCTCGTCGGGCAGCGGGAGCTGGAAGAAGCGCCGCGCCAGGAACGCCGCGTCGGTCTCGTCCGGGCCCTTCAGACGCCCGATCCACTCGCGCAGCCCGAGGTCGTACTCGTCGAGCGCCGGATCCTCGGCGCGCAGCGCGAGGAGCGGCAGCAGGTGCTCGAGCAGCGCGGTGTCCCCGGCGGCGTCCCAGTCCACCGTGAGCCGCGCCGGGTGGCGCTCCGCGAGCCAGCGCGCCATCGGGGCGAAGAAGCGGAAGCGCGTGACGGTGCCGGCGATCCCGGAGTCGGCGAGCTTCGCGCGGTGGCGCGCGAGATCCGCCCGCCCGGCGAAGCCCGCGAGCATGCGCTCGACCTGGGCGCGCACGGCGCGGTCGTCCGGGTAGGCGCGCAGGAAGCACAGCGCCTCGTGCAGCCGATCCACCTCGGCCGCGGTCGCGAGCGGCGCCGCGTCGAGCGCGCGGAGCAGGGCGAGCTTCTCCGACGCACGGCCTTCGCCGAACCCGGCCTTCAGCGCCTCGAGTCGGCGCAGCGCGGCGCGTGGGGAGGAGGCCCGCGCCCGCCCCTCAGCTGTGCGGGCCACCGGGCACCGTGCCTTCGTCCTCCACCAGCTCCTCGATCGGCACCCAGCCCTCGCCCGGCAGCAGCACGTCGGCGTCGCTCGTGAAGCGGTCGATGCGCACCGGGTAGGTCTCGCCGGCGAGCGAGATGTGGTCATGACGCCAGCGCGTCGGCCACACCGTGAGCGCGAGCAGCGCGACGAGGGCGAGGATCAGCAGGCGCGACACGGCGGCGGCGATCGAGGTCGTCATCTACGGTCCTCCGAGGTCGGGGCTCCGGCGGGGGAGGATAGCCGAGCGACGCCCGCCCGGGAATCGCCGCGGCGGACGCCGCCCGCGGCGGGTGGCGAGCGGGCCTCCGGGGCGCCGGCCGCGCACGCGAAGGGCCGGACGCCCGGGCGTCCGGCCCCCGTGGTGTGCGGCGCCCGCTCAGCGCGAGCCGGAGCCGCTGCTGCTGCCGGCGCCCTTGGCGGACGCCGTGGTCTTGCTGCCGCCGTCATTCGCCATCGCCGTGCTCTTCGCGACCACCTTGTGCGCGACCGGCTGCCCGTCCTTGTCGCGGTAGTACACCGTGACGTGGGCGTTCTTCTCGATCGTGCCGGTGGTGGTGAGCGACGCGTCCTTGACGAAGGTGCGGCTCTCCGGCGTCTTGCCCCGCTTCTCGACCGTGATGCTGCTCTTGTCGAGTGCGGTGACGTAGCCCGTGAACTGGCGGTACGACGCCTTGCCGGAACCCGTCGCCTTGCCGCTGGAGCCGGCCGCGAGGGCCTGCGGCGCGGTGGCGGTGGCGAGCGCCAGCGCCAGTGCGGCGCAGGCCAGCTTCCATCCCTGCCTCATCCCAATCACCTCCCCTCGTCCACATTCGGGGGCAGGGCTGGGCGGCAATCTAGGTCGTGCGGCCGGGGTCGTCAAGCGTTTCGACCAATGTCCATGCGGGTGCAAACGACATGGACAGGCCGTGAAGGAGGTGGCCTCCGAGACGCCGGGGTCGCCCGCCGGCGCGCCCGCCGCCGGCAGCGTTCCGCTTCCGGCTTCAGGCGTGCGGCGCGGCGGACCGGAGGCGCCGGCCGCGCCAGCGCCGCGCGGCGCGGAACACGTTGGCGTGCGCCGCGACCG
>JALOLQ010000332.1 GCA_025455895.1 Solirubrobacteraceae bacterium | reverse complement strand
TCACCGGCGAGGTCGAGGGCAGCTACCTCGAGGCGGTCTCGACCAGCGCGGCCGACAGCGGCAACGCGTTCCGTGAGGCCGGGACCGGGGAGTACCTGTTCAACCTGTCCACCAGGGGCCTCTCGACCGGCACCTGGCGGGTGAAGGTCGTCCTCGACGACGGGACGAGCTACACCCAGCAGATCTCGCTGCGCTGAAACCCCCTCGGTGCGGTGAGCGGGGCCGCGTGCCGTTCCGGCGCGCGGCCCCGTCGTCGTTCGCTCAGGCCGGCGCGGGCGCCGTGCGGCGCGCGACCTCCTCGCGCACCAGCGGCGCGACCTGCGTGCCGAAGAGCTCGATCGAGCGCAGGACGTCGGCGTGGGCGACGGCGCCGATGCTCATGTGCGCGAGCTGGCGGTCGTGGCCGAAGAGCTCGTGCTGGCGCAGGAGCTTCTCGGCGATCTCCTCGGGCGCGCCGACGGCCAGCGGCCCCGAGCGCGAGCGCATCGCGGCGAAGTGCGTCGGCCCCGACGGCGGCCAGCCGCGCTCGGCGCCGACCCGGTTCATCACCTCGAGGTAGGGCGCCATGAACGCCTCCTCGGCGGCCTGCGTGCTCGGCGCGAGGAGCGCATGCGTCGTGATCGCGACCGGCAGCGCCGCGGGGTCGTGCCCGGCGCGGCGCCCCGCCTCGCGGTAGAGCTCGACGAGCGGCACGAACCGCTCCGGGGTGCCGCCGATGATCGCGATGTTCAGCGGCAGCCCGAGCGTCCCGGCGCGGATCACCGACGGCGGCGAGCCGCCGACCGCGACCCAGACCGGGAGCGGGTCCTGGACCGGGCGCGGGAAGACGCCCGCGTGGTCGAGCGCGGCGCGGTGCCGGCCGGAGCCCGCCCAGCTGACGTAGGTCTCCTCGCGCAGGCGCAGCAGCAGGTCGAGCTTCTCGGCGTAGAGCTCGTCGTAGTCGCCGAGGTCCTGGCCGAAGAGCGGGAACGACTCGGTGAACGAGCCGCGGCCGGCCATGATCTCCGCGCGCCCTCCGGACAGCAGGTCGAGCGTCGCGAAGTCCTGGAAGACGCGCACCGGGTCGTCCGAGCTCAGCACGGTCACCGCGCTGGAGAGGCGGATCCGCGACGTGCGGGCGGCGATCGCGGCGAGGACGACGGCGGGCGCCGAGACGGCGTAGTCGGGCCGGTGGTGCTCGCCGACGGCGAACACGTCGAGCCCGAGCTCGTCGGCGAGCTGCGCCTCCTCGAGCAGGTCGCGCAGGCGCTGCTCCGGGGTGATCGCGGGGTGGACGTCGCCGAAGGTCGCCAGGCCGAGCTGCATGCAGGCAGCCTAGCACGATGATTGCATACGCAACCACACCGGCGGGCCCGACCTGCTTCGATGGCGCGGTGAGCACCGTCGTCGTCAGCGATCTCGCCTACGCGCATCCCGGTGGCGACGTGCTCTTCGAGGGCGTCTCGTTCAAGCTGCCGCCCGGGCGCCACGCCGCCCTGGTCGGGGCCAACGGCGCCGGCAAGAGCACGCTGATGCGGATCCTCGCCGGCGTGCTCGAGCCGCTCGAGGGCAGCGCGTCGGTCGGCGGGCGCGCGCTCTACATGCCCCAGGACGTCGGGACCGGCGCGGGCACGGTGCGTGAGCTGCTGCTGGCGGTCGCGCCGGCGCGGGTGGGCGACGCGGGACGCGCGGTGCTCGCCGCCGAGCGCGAGCTCGCCGCCGGCGACGCCGGCGCGGGGGTGCGGCTCGGCGAGGCGATCGGCCGGTGGTCGGACCTCGGCGGCTACGAGCTGGAGGGCACCTGGGACGCCGCCTGCCGGCGGATCGCGGGCGGCCCGCTCGCCGAGGTCGGCGACCGCCCGGCCGTGAGCCTCTCCGGCGGGGAGCGCAAGCGGCTCGTCCTCGAGCTGCTGTTCGCCTCCGACGCCCCGGTGCTGCTGCTCGACGAGCCCGACAACTTCCTCGACGTTCCCGCCAAGCGCGCGCTCGAGGCGCGGCTGCGCGAGACGAAGAAGACGGTCCTCGTCATCTCGCACGACCGCGAGCTGCTCGCCTCGGCCTGCCAGGCGATCGTGACGCTCGAGGGCGACGGCGCCTGGGTCCACGGCGGCTCGTACGCGACCTATCCCGAGGCCCGCGCGCACCGCCAGCGGCTGCTCGGCGACCGCCTGGCGCAGTGGAAGGAGGAGGAGCTGCGCCTGCGCGAGCGGGTCCGCGTCTTCAAGGAGCGCGCCCGCTACAGCTCCGACTGGGCCAAGCGGGCCGACGCCGCCGAGACGCGCTGGCGGCGGTTCGTCGACGCGGGCCCGCCGCCGGCGCCGGTCGCCGAGCGCGTCATCCGCCCGCGCCTGCGCGGCGGCGACTCGGCGCGGCGCGTGCTCGCGCTGCACGAGCTGGCGCTCGACGGGCTGCTCGCCCCGCTGAGCGACGAGGTCCACTTCGGCGAGCGCGTCGGCCTGATCGGGCCGAACGGCACCGGCAAGACCCACCTGATGCGGCTGCTGGCCGGCGAGGACGTGCCGCACTCCGGGCGCCTGCAGCTCGGCCCGCGCGTCTCGCCCGGGCTCTTCACCCAGCTGGGGGCGCGCGCGGACCTCGACGGCGGGACGCCGCTCGAGGCGGTGGCGTCGCGGCTCGGAGCGGAGGGCCCGGCGATGAGCGCGCTGGCCCGCTACGGCCTGCAGGAGGCGGCGCGGCGGCCGGTCGCGACGCTGTCCGGCGGGCAGCGGGCGTCGCGACGCTGTCCGGCGGGCAGCGGGCGCGGCTGGAGATCCTCGTGCTCGAGGTCGAGGGCCACAACCTGCTGCTGCTCGACGAGCCGACCGACAACCTCGACCTCGACTCGTGCGAGGCGCTGGAGGCCGCGCTCGACGAGTTC
Organism: Solirubrobacteraceae bacterium; assembly: GCA_025455895.1. Lineage (GTDB taxonomy): Bacteria > Actinomycetota > Thermoleophilia > Solirubrobacterales > Solirubrobacteraceae > F1-60-MAGs163. The sequence goes on along the minus strand of JALOLQ010000332.1, from coordinate 806 downwards.
GAGGGCACGATCGTCGCCGTCACCCACGACCGGGCGTTCCTGCGCCGGCTCGACCGCTTCCTGCTGCTCGAGGCCGACGGCCGGACGCGCCGGCTGCCGGACGCGGACGCGGCGCTGGCCGCGCTCAGCGGTACTCGGGATTCGGGTTCCGGGGGTCGTTGAGGTCCCAGTCCCGCGTGGAGTTGCCGTAGGCCGGGATCCCGCCCGCGTCCTTCAGCAGCCGCGCGAGGTGCAGCACGTTCCAGGCCAGGAACACCGCGTTGCGGGTCGTCCAGGCGTTCTCCGGGCCGCCGCTGCCGGGGTCCAGGTAGGACGCGCCGGGGCCGGCCTCGCCGTTCCAGTAGGCGTCGGACTGGGGCGGGATCGTCAGGCCGATGTGCTGGAGCGCGTACAGCACCTGCGCGCTGACGTGCTTGCCGCCGTCCTCGTTGCCGGTGGTCACGGCCGCCCCGACCTTGCCGTAGTAGGACCACTGGCCGGCGGCGTTGACCTCGCCCGAGTACGCGTAGAGGCGCTCGATGACGATCCGGGTGAGTGACGACTGGTCACCGAGCCAGATCGGGCCGGCGACGATGATGATGTCGGCCGGCTCCACGAGCTCGCGATAGATCTGCGGGAACTCGTCGCCGGCGTAGCCGTGCTCGGTCATGTCCGGCCACAGCCCGGGCGGGATGTCGCGGTCGGCGGTGCGGACCTCGTCGACGCGCACGCCCAGGCGCCGCATCAGCCCGAGCGGGATCGCGAGCAGCCCGTCGGTGTGGCTGGCCTCGGGCGAGCGCTTCGTCGTGCCGTTGAAGACGACGGCG
>JALOLQ010000331.1 GCA_025455895.1 Solirubrobacteraceae bacterium | reverse complement strand
CGACGCCTGCCCGCGCCAGAAGTCGCGCACGACGTCGCGGTAGATCCCGTTCCACTCGCTCCACAGGACCGGGAAGTTCCCCACCTGGTAGCCGCCGGGGCCGACGTCCCACGGCTCGGCGATGAGCTTCACCTGGCTGAGCACCGGGTCCTGGTGGATGATGTCGAAGAACGCCGAGAGCCGGTCCACGTCGTAGAACTCGCGCGCGAGCGCCGAGGCGAGGTCGAAGCGGAAGCCGTCGACGTGGCACTCGAGCGCCCAGTAGCGCAGCGAGTCCATGATCAGCCGCAGGACGCTCGGGTGGACGGGGTTCAGCGTGTTCCCCGTGCCGGTGTAGTCCACGTAGTGGCGGCGGTCCTCGGGGCTGAGGCGGTAGTAGCTCGCGTTGTCGATCCCGCGCAGCGAGAGCGTCGGCCCGAGGTGGTTGCCCTCGGCGGTGTGGTTGTAGACGACGTCGAGGATCACCTCGATCCCCGCGCGGTGCAGCGCCTTCACCATCCCCTTGAACTCGCGCACCTGCTCGCCGTGGCGGCCGGTCGCCGCGTACTGCGCGTGCGGGGCGAGGTAGCCGATCGACGAGTAGCCCCAGTAGTTCGTCATCCCCTGCTCGACGAGGAAGTGCTCGTCGGCGATCTGATGGATCGGGAGCAGCTCGACCGCGGTGACCCCGAGGTCCTTGAGGTAGGCGATCGCCGGCTCGGAGGCCAGGCCCGCGTACGTCCCGCGCAGGTCCTCGCGCACGTCCGGGTGGTGCATCGTGAAGCCGCGCACGTGCGTCTCGTAGATCACCGTCTCGGTCCACGGGCGCTGCGGCGGGACGTCGCCCTCCCAGTCGAACCCGGGATCGACGACGACGCACTTGGGGACCGCCTCCGCGTCGTCCTCGTCGTCCGGCTCGAGATCGGCGTCCGGACCGCCGCCGGGGACGTAGCCGAGCGTGTTCGCCAGCTCGGCGTGGACGCGCCCCTCGATCGCCTTCGCGTACGGGTCGATGAGGAGCTTCGCCGGGTTGAAGCGGTGGCCGTCGGACGGCGCGTAGGGCCCGTCGACGCGGTAGCCGTAGCGCTGGCCGGGCCCGACCCCCGGCAGCCGGCAGTGCCAGTGATGGGCGGTGCGCTGGGTGACCGCGATGCGCTCCTCGCGGCCCTCGTCGTCGAACAGGCAGAGCGTCACGCCGGCGGCGTGCTCGGAGAACAGCGAGAAGTTCGTGCCGCTCCCGTCCCAGGTCGCCCCCAGGGGGAACGGCCGGCCCGTCCAGACCTCACGGCTCATCGGCCGTCCACCGTAGAGGACGCGGGGGTCAGGACGGCGTGGGCGCGAGCCACAGCACGCCGAGCGGCGGCAGCGTGAGCTCGGCGGAGAACGGCTGGCCGTGCCACGGCACCGGCTCGGCCTCGACGATGCCGTAGTTGCCGGTGTTCGAGCCGCCGTAGGCGTGCGCGTCGGTGTTCAGCACCTCGCGCCAGGCGCCGGCGCGCGGCAGCCCGATCCGGTACGGGCCGCGCGGCACCGGGGTGAGGTTCGCCACGCAGGCGAGCACGTCGCGCTGCCCGGCCGAGGCGCGGCACCAGGCGAGCACCGAGTTCTCGCTGTCGTTCGGCTCGAGCCACCAGAAGCCGTCGCCGCTGTCGTCGAGCTCCCACAGCGCCGGGTGCTCGCGGTAGACGCGGTTGAGGTCGCGCACGAGCGACTGCACCCCGCGGTGCTCGGCGAACTCGAGCAGGTGCCAGTCGAGCGAGCGCTCGTGGCTCCATTCGTCGTTCTGCGCGAACTCGCCGCCCATGAAGAGCAGCTGCTTGCCCGGGTGCGCCCACATGTACCCGTAGAGCGCGCGGAGGTTGGCGAACTGCTGCCAGCGGTCGCCGCTCATCTTGCTGAGCAGCGAGCCCTTGCCGTGCACGACCTCGTCGTGCGAGAGCGGCAGCAGGAAGTTCTCGCTGAACGCGTAGAGCAGGCTGAAGGTCAGCTCGTGGTGGTGGTAGCGGCGGTAGACGGGGTCCTGCTGGAAGTAGCCGAGCGTGTCGTGCATCCAGCCGAGGTTCCACTTGAAGCCGAAGCCCAGCCCGCCGAGGTACGTCGGCCGCGAGACGCCGCCCCACGAGGTCGACTCCTCCGCCGCGCTGATGACGCCCGGCTCGCGCGCGTGCAGCACCTCGTTGAGCTCGCGCAGGAAGCTGACCGCGTCGAGGTCCTCGTTGCCGCCGAACGCGTTCGGCACCCACTCGCCGGCGCGGCGCGAGTAGTCGAGGTAGAGCATCGAGGCGACGGCGTCGACGCGGATCCCGTCGGCGTGGTGCTCGCGCAGCCAGTAGAGCGCGCTGGCCAGCAGGAAGTTGCGGACCTCGCTGCGCCCGTAGTTGAAGATCAGCGTGCCCCAGTCGGGGTGCGCGCCGCGGCGCGGGTCCTCGTGCTCGTAGAGCGCGGTGCCGTCGAAGCGGGCGAGCGCCCACGCGTCGCGCGGGAAGTGCGCGGGCACCCAGTCGAGCAGCACGCCGATGCCCTCGCCGTGCAGGTGGTCGACGAACGCGCGGAAGTCGTCCGGGTCGCCGTGGCGCGGGCTCGGGGCGAAGTACGAGGTGACCTGGTAGCCCCAGGAGCCGCTGAACGGATGGCCCATCACCGGCAGCAGCTCGACGTGCGTGAAGCCCATGTCGTGCACGTAGTCGGCGAGCTCCCCGGCCAGCTCGCGGTAGCTCAGCGGCCGCTCGCCGGCGAGCGGGTCGCGCCGGCGGGTGCTCGGCGGCGAAGGCGAACGGGTCGGCCTTCAGCTGCAGCGCCCCGTCCGCGCCGCGGATCGCAAGCTTGTAGCGCGAGCCCTCCGGCACGTCCGGCACGAACAGCTCCCAGATCCCGGAGGCGCCGAGCGAGCGCATCGGGTGCAGGCGCGTGTCCCAGCCGTTGAAGTCGCCCGTGACGCTGACCGCACCTGCCGACGGCGCCCAGACGGCGAACGCCACGCCGGCCACGCCGTCGTGCTCGATCGCGTGCGCGCCGAGCTTCTCGTAGAGCTCCTCGTGACGCCCCTCGCGCGCCAGGTGCAGGTCGAGCTCGCCGAGCGTCGGCAGGAACGCGTACGGGTCGCGCAGCGTGAAGCGCCGGTCCTCGCCGTAGTCGACCTCGAGCTCGTAGCGGAGCGGCAGCTCGGCACCGGCGACCGTGCCGGCGAAGACGCCGCCGGGGTGCAGCTGCTCGAGTGCGACCTCCTCGCCGGCGCCGGTGCGCACGACGACGCCCCGGGCCTCGGGCCGGTACACCCGGACGACCGCGCCGGCCTTTGCGGGATGCGCCCCGAGCAGCGCGTGGGGGTCGGCGAGCGTGCCGGCGAGCAGCGCGTCGACGTCGTCGGCGAGGCTCACGCGGTCACGTCCTCGTCGAGGATCCGGGCGATGCCGGCGACCGGGATGCCGACCCACTCCGGCCGGTTGTCGCGCTCGTAGGCGAGCTCGTAGACCGCCTTCTCGAGCTCGAAGATCGCGATCAGCGTGCGCGCGTTCTCGCCGCCGGGCAGCAGCGCCGCGTCCACCGTCTCGTGGTAGCCGCCCGTGAACGCCGTGCGCGCCTCGTCGACCCAGCCCTCGGGGACGTCGGCGCCACGCTGGTCGCGCGCGGCGACCGCGACGTAGGCGATCGAGCGCAGCATGCCCGCGACGTCGCGCAGCGGCGAGCGCCGGCGGCGGCGCTCGAGCAGCGGCCGCGCGGGCTCACCCTCGAAGTCGAGGATCACCCACGCGTCGTCCGGACGCAGCAGCGTCTGACCGAGGTGCAGGTCGCCGTGGGTGCGGATCGCCATGCCGCCGGCGCCGATCCGCGCCAGGCCCGCGAGCCGGTCGCGCAGCTCCTGACCGCGGCCCGCGATCGGCGCGAAGCGCTCGTCGTCCTCGGGCAGGTCCTCGAACGCCCGGCGGATCTCCTCGTCGATCGTGGCGACGATCAGCGCCACGGCCTCGCCGCCCTTCTCCTCGGGGGCGAAGTCCGCGTCGCCGCCGTCCGAGCCGAGCACCCGATGCATCTCCCCGATCACGCGGCCGAGCGCGTGCAGCCGCGCGGTGAGCCGGTCCGGGTCGCTCGCGAGGTCCTCGAGCGCCACCTCCCAGCCATCGCGGCCGCTGACGAAGCGCTGCGCGACGCCGAGCGTCGCCTCGAGCAGCTCACCGCGGTACTCGTACCAGCCCTCGAGCGGCGCGATGTGGCGGAAGCCGTGCGCGTCGAGGAAGCGCAGCATCTCGAGCTCGGGGTTCTCGCCGGCCTCGAGCTTGCGAAAGCACTTGAGGATCAGCGCGTCGGCGAACACGATCGAGCTGTTCGACTGCTCGGCGCCCAGCGCGCGCACCGGCCGCGGCAGCTCCCCGGCGGTCGCGCCGCCCGGCCGCAGGAAGCGCACGCGCGAGGCCGGACCCTCGATCTCCGCGCAGGCGAGCAGCAGCTCGCCGAGCTCGGCGGCGGCCTCGGGCTCGGCGAGCGCGTCGATCACCGCGACCGCGCCGACCTCGGCGACCGGCGCGGTGGTCGCGCCGTCCCCGAGCGTGAGCACGAGCTGGTAGAGCTCGTGCGTGCCGGCATGGAAGCGCGCCTCGACGAGGGCCACGACGAGCGGCGCGTCCTCGGCGCGCAGGGTGAGGACGTCGAGGACGTGGACCCCCTGGAGCTCGCGCGACTTCGAGGCGAACCAGCGCCGCTCGCGCAGCCAGGCCTCGAGCGTGGGCTCGTCGAGCGCCTGGACGATCTCCGCCGGGGCGCTCATGCCCGCACCTCCGGCGCCGCGGCCGGC
>JALOLQ010000330.1 GCA_025455895.1 Solirubrobacteraceae bacterium | reverse complement strand
TGAGGGCCGTAGGCGCGCCGCACGGGGCGGGATCGTCGCAGAGCGGCCGTACACTGGACGGCGATGGCGCAGGCCCGGCCGCAGACGTGGATCCTCACCGGCTCGCCGGAGAACTTCGCGGCCACCCGCGCGCACGGGTTCACCGTGATCGGGATGAAGGAGCGCCGCCGGCGGATGGCCGAGACGATGGCCCCCGGGGACCGGATCGTGTTCTACCTGACGAAGGTCGGCGCGTTCGGCGGCTCGGTGCGCATCGCCTCCGACCTCTACGAGGACCGCACGCCGATCTGGCCCGGCAAGCCCGGCGCGCCGGACCCCTACCCGTGGCGCTTCGCCACCGAGCCGGAGGTCGTGCTCGCCGACGACGCGCTCGTGCCGGCCGAGGAGGTCAAGGACGACCTCGAGCACGTGGCCAAGTGGCCGCCCGAGCACTGGAAGCTCGCCTTCCAGGGCCAGCTGCGCACCGTCTCGGACGCCGACGCGGACGTCCTCCTCGAGCGCCTGCGCGCGGCGGCCGGCGCGCCCGCATGAGCGTCGCCGCCCGCGCGGGCAGCGTCTGGCGCGAGCTGTTCGCCGAGCAGCGCCTCGCGGCGATCGCCGCCGCCGGCCTGCTCGTCTCGCTGTTCCTCCCCTGGTACACGGAGACGGCGGTCCGCGGCGGGCAGAAGACGACCTATTCGCTGAACCCGTTCGAGTCCTGGGGCTTCGTCGAGCTGTCGGTGGCGCTCGTCGCGCTCGGCGTGCTCGCGCTCGTCGTCGCCCGCGGCGAGCGCCGCGCCTTCCACCTGCCGTTCGGCGACGGGATCGTCATCCTGGCCGCAGGCGCGTGGGTCCTCTTCCTCGTCTTCTACCGCTCGGTGGACAGCCCCGGCGACGGCGTGACCTGGGGCCTCCTCGTCGCCTTCGTGTTCGCCGCCCTGCTGGCGGGCGCCGGCTGGCGGATGCACGCCCGCCACCGGCCCGAGCCGCTCGTCGACGGCGACGACCCGCGCACGACGCGCCTCGAGGGCGATCCCACCTCCGTCGCGCCGCGCGAGGAGCCGGGCACCGCGGTCACGCAGGTCGCGCACGCCGAGGAGCAGCCGACCCGGCCGATCCCGCCGGACGAGCGCCCGACCCGGCCGCTGCCGGCCGCCGCCCCGCGCCGCCGGCGTCCCGGCGGACGCCGGCGCCCCGACGGGCAGTTCGAGGGGCAGATGAGCTTCGACGACCCGGACGCGCCCTGACGGGCGCCGGGCTCAGCTCCACATCAGCCAGGGCAGCACCGCCGTCACCCCGGCGATGAGGATCCCGGCGAGGATCAGGTCGCGCGAGGCGAGCAGGTGGCCCACCATCCCGACCGCCATCCCGAACACGAAGACGATCAGGAACGGCGCGATGTTGCCCTCGCGCTGAAGCTCGAAGACGTCCGCGGCGAGGGTCAGGACGAGGGCCGACATCGCCCGGTTCCTATCATTCGCGGGCGATGCCCGGGACGCCCGCCTCCGTCGACGCCGTCCGCGAGGGGCTGCAGTCGGTCGGCTACCTCGCCGACGACTCCACCTCGCTCGTCGCCTTCCTGGCGGCGAAGCTCGGCAAGCCGATCCTCGTCGAGGGTCCCGCGGGCGTGGGCAAGACGCAGCTCGCCAAGTCGCTGGCCGACACGCTGGAGCGCGAGCTCGTGCGCCTGCAGTGCTACGAGGGGCTCGACGAGGCCAAGGCGCTCTACGAGTGGAACTACCGCAAGCAGCTGCTGCGGATCCAGGCCGAGGCCGACGGCACCGGCTGGGACGCCGTGCAGGACGACATCTTCAGCGAGGAGTTCCTGCTCGAGCGCCCGCTGCTCAGCGCGATCGCCAGCGAGCGGCCGGTCGTGCTGCTGATCGACGAGATCGACAAGACCGACCAGGAGTTCGAGGCGATGCTGCTCGAGCTGCTCTCGGACTTCCAGATCACGATCCCCGAGCTGGGGCGCGTCGAGGCGAGCACGATGCCGCTCGTGCTGCTGACCTCGAACAACACGCGCGAGCTGACCGAGGCGCTGAAGCGCCGCTGCCTCTACCTCTGGGTGGACTACCCGGACCTCGAGCACGAGCTGGCGATCGTGCGGCTGCACGCGCCGGAGCTCGACGAGCAGGTCGCGCGCCGGCTCGTCGAGGTGGTGGCGATGGTCCGCGACCTCGACCTCAAGAAGCCGCCCTCGATCGCCGAGTCGATCGACTGGGCGCGCGCGCTGCTGCTGCTCGGCGCCACGGACATCGACGAGCGCACGTTCAAGGACACGATGTCGGTGATCGTCAAGCACCGCACCGACCTCGACGTCGTCATGGAGCGGGTCGGCGTGAAGCTCGGCCAGCCCGATGCCGCCGCTGCGTCCTAGCCCCGGCCAGCGCGCATCGCGCCAGGCGGCGCTGTTCGGCAGCGCCCGCGAGGACCTGCCGCACGGGCTCGTCGCCCACGTGCTCGAGTTCGGCGAGGAGCTGCGCGGCGAGGGCGTCGCCGTCGGCACGAGCGAGCTGCTCGACGCGTTCACCGCGCTGCCCGAGGTCGGCTGGACCGAGCCCGGGCCGTTCCGCGAGGTGCTCGCGGCGACGCTCGCCAAGTCGCCCGACGACCAGCGGATCTTCCACCTCGTCTTCGACCGCTTCTTCTTCCGCGCCGCCGAGCTGGCGGCGGTGCGCGAGGGCGTGCGCGAGGAGGGCGCGGCCGGCGGGATGGACGAGGGCGGCGGCGACATCGACCTCGACCAGCTGCGCCGCCAGATCGCCGAGATGATCGCCGCCGAGGACGAGGGCGCGCTGCGCGACCTCGCGCGGCTGGCGAT
>JALOLQ010000329.1 GCA_025455895.1 Solirubrobacteraceae bacterium | reverse complement strand
GCCGTGCGCACGTAGCGCTCGCCGTCGATCCAGATCTTGATCGTCGCCTCGGTCTCGACCTTGCCCTCGGCGCGCTGCTCGACGATCACGCGCCAGCTCTCGAGCTGGAAGAGCGGCTCGTACGCGCCGGTCTCGCGCCGCATGAGCAGCTCGAACGAGCCGTCGGCGGCCTCGAACTGGTAGCCGAGGTGCTCGAGCTGCTTGACGCGCTCGACGATCCGCGAGCCGGCGGCGTCGTCGACGTCGATCCCGGCCTCGCCGGCCTTCTCGACCACCGTCCCGCGCCCGGCCAGCTCGGAGACGAGCACGTCGCGGCGGTTGCCGACGAGCGCCGGGTCGACGTGCTCGAAGGTGCTCGCGTCGGCGCGGATCCCGGCGGCGTGCAGGCCGGCCTTGTGGGCGAAGGCGTGCTTGCCGACGTACGGCTGGGCCGGGTTCGGCGCCCGGTTCAGCAGCTCGTCGAGGAAGTGCGCGGTCTCCGTGAGGCGCCCGAGCTGCTCGGGGGCGAGGATCTCGTGGCCCATCTTCAGCTGCAGGTCGGCGATGATCGTCACGAGGTTCGCGTTGCCGGTGCGCTCGCCGATCCCGTTGATCGTGCCCTGGACCTGGGTCGCGCCCGCCTCGACGGCGACGAGCGTGTTGGCGACCGCGCAGCCGGCGTCGTCGTGGGTGTGGATCCCCACCGCGATCTGCGGCAGCGCGGCGACGACCTCGGTCACCGCGGCGGTGATCTGCGAGGGCAGCGAGCCGCCGTTCGTGTCGCACAGGACGACGCGCTCGGCCCCGGCCTCGGCCGCCGCGCGCAGGCAGGCGATCGCGTAGGCCGGGTCCTCCCGCCAGCCGTCGAAGAAGTGCTCGGCGTCGAGCAGCGCGCGCTTCCCGCAGGCGACGAGGAACGCGATCGACTCGGCGATCATCGCGAGGTTCTCCTCACGCGAGACGCGCACGACCTTCTCGACGTGGAGCGGCGAGCTCTTGCCGACGAGCGTGATCACCGGGGCGAAGCAGTCCGCGAGGATCCGCAGGCCCTCGTCGTCCTCGGCGCGCACGCCGCGGCGCCGCGTCATCCCGAAGCCCGCGATCTCCGCGTGCTCGAGCGTCTCGCCCGCGAGCAGCTCGAAGAGCTCCTGCTCCTTGGGGTTCGAGGACGGGAAGCCCGCCTCGATCAGGTCGATGCCCAGGGCATCGAGGCGGTGCACCACGCGCAGCTTCTCCTGCGCGGTGAGGCTCATGCCGCCGCCGCCCATCCCGTCGCGGAGGGTGGCGTCGTAGAGCTGGATCGGGGTGGTCACGGCGGAGGTCCTTTCGAAGCGGGGATCGGCGGGCAGGGGGTCGCGGCCGCGCTCAGCGCGCGAGCCGCCCCCGAATTCGCCGCATCCCGCTCACGCCCGCGTCGCCTCCGGGCCCGGCGAGGCCGGCGCCGCCGCGGGGACCGGGTCGAGCCAGTCGCGGTAGCGCTCCTCGCGCCCGTGCAGGGCGTCCTCGAAGGTCTTCTGCACCGCGCGGGTGATCTCGCCCGGCCGCCCGTCGCCGACCTCGTGGTCGTCGATCTCCCGCACCGGGACGAGCTCCGCGGCCGTGCCGCTCATGAACACCTCGTCGGCGAGGTAGAGCTCGGCGCGGGCGAGATCGCGCTCGACGACCGTGAACCCGAGGTCGGTGGCGATCTGGATCACCGAGCGGCGGTTGATCCCGTCGAGGATCGAGGCCGTCGGCGGCGGGGTGAAGATCGTGCCGTCGCGCACGACGAAGATGTTCTCGCCGGAGCCCTCGCAGACGCGGCCGTGGTCGTCGAGCAGGATCGCCTCGTCGTAGCCGGCCTTGTGCGTCTCGACCTTCGCCAGCACGCTGTTGAGGTACTGGCCGCCGGCCTTGGCGTGCGGGATCAGCGACTCGGGGCTGATCCGCCGCCACGAGGAGACCTTGGCGCGGATGCCCGAGCGCTTGCCCTCCTCGCCGAGGTAGGCGCCCCATTCCCAGACGGCGATGATCACGTCGACCTTCGCCTCGAGCGGGAACAGCCCCATCGTCCCGTAGCCGCGGAAGACCAGCGGGCGGATGTAGCAGGAGCGCAGGTTGTTGCGCGCGACGGTCTCGAGCGTCGCCTGGCGGATCTCCTCCGGCTCGAACGGGACCGGCATGTAGTAGAGGCCCGACGAGCGGAAGAGCCGGTCGACGTGGTCGGCGTGGCGGAAGATCGCCGGGCCGATCTCGGTGTCGTAGCAGCGCACGCCCTCGAAGACGGACGTGCCGTAGTGCAGCGCGTGGGTCAGCACGTGCACCTGGGCCTCGTCCCAGGGCACGAACTCCCCGTTCATCCAGATCAGCTCGCTCGGCTGCACGTCTGCCTCTCGTTCCCTCGCTACGCCAGGTGGCGGATGACCGCCGCGGTCGCCTCGTCCGTCGAGGCCTCGCCGCCCAGGTCCCGGGTGCGCAGCCCCTCGGCGAGCGCCCGGTCCACGGCGGATTCTAGGGCGGCGGCCTCGGTTTCCCAACCGAAGCCGTGGCGCAGCATCAGCGCGGCCGACAGGAACATCGCCAGCGGGTTGGCGACCCCCTGGCCGGCGATGTCGGGGGCCGAGCCGTGCACCGGCTCGAACAGCCCGGGGCCGCCGTCGTCTCCGAGCGAGGCGCTGGGCAGCAGGCCGAGCGAGCCGGTGATCACCGAGGCCTCGTCGCTGAGGATGTCGCCGAACATGTTCTCGGTGAGGATCACCTCGAACGAGCGCGGCGCGGTGATGAGCTTCATCGCGGTCGAGTCGACGAGCGCGTGCTCGAGCTCGAGGTGCCCGAACTCCTCGGCGTGGACGCGCGTCACGACCTC
>JALOLQ010000328.1 GCA_025455895.1 Solirubrobacteraceae bacterium | reverse complement strand
AGACCCAGACCCCATCCGACCAGGAGCCCGCATGACCCTCTACGACCGGATCGCCGAGCTGCCGCTGACGATCGAGGCCTACACCCTCGAGCCGCGCGCGGCCGACGTCTCGTCCGGCTTCCTGCGCCGCAGCACGACGTACGTGCTGACCGGGGGCGGGCACACCGGGCGCGGCGAGGACGTCGGCTACGACGGCGAGGACCAGGAGGCGCTCCAGCGCGCCGGCGCCGTGCAGCCGCTCGCCGGCGACTGGACGCTCGGCTCGTTCTGCGCACACGTCGAGGGCCTGGAGCTGTGGCCCGAGCCCGCGCGCCACGAGGCCTCGCGCCAGTACCGCATCTGGGGCTACGAGTCCGCCGCGCTCGACCTCGCGCTGCGCCAGGCCGGCACGAGCCTGCACGGCCTGCTCGGCCGCGAGCCGCGGCCGGTGAGCTTCGTCTGCTCGCGGCGCCTGAACGACCCCGAGCAGCCGCCCGACGTCAGGCGCGTCACCGGGCTGCTCGAGCGCTACCCGACGCTGCGCTTCAAGCTCGACCCCACGCCCGACTGGGACGAGGCGATCGTCGCCGCGCTCGTGGCGAGCGGCGCCGTGGACTCGATCGACTTCAAGGGCCTCTACGAGGGGACCGTCGTGGACACGCCCGCCGACCCGGCGTTCTACGCGCGGATCGCCGCGGCGTTCCCCGAGGCCTGGATCGAGGACCCGCGCCTGACCGACGAGATCGACGAGGTCCTGCGCGCCGACCGCGACCGCATCACCTGGGACGCGAACATCCACTCGGTGGACGACGTGGACGCGCTGCCGTTCGCGCCGAAGATGGTGAACGTCAAGCCGAGCCGCTTCGGGCCGCTGCGCGAGCTCTTCCGCATGTACGAGACCTGCGAGCAGCGCGGGATCGCGATGTACGGCGGCGGCCAGTTCGAGCTCGGCGTCGGGCGCGGCCACATCCAGCTGCTGGCCTCGATCTTCCACCCGGACGGTCCCAACGACGTCGCGCCCACCGGCTACAACGAGGTCGACCCGCCGGACGGCCTCCCGGCGAGCCCGCTGCCGGTGGCCGCGCAGGACCTGGGGCTGGCGTGGGGATGACCCCGGCGACGCTCGAGGGCTGGGCCTTCAGCCACGTCGACCGGGTGCGCTTCGGCGATCTCGACGCCATGCGCCACCTCAACAACGTGGCGTTCCTGTCGTTCTTCGAGAGCGCGCGGATCGCCTACGTCACGAGCCTCGTGCCGAGCCACCGGCCGACCGAGCCCGAGGACGACTGGGGCCTGATCTTCGCCGAGTGCCACATCAACTACCGCGCCCCGGCGTTCTTCGACGAGGCGATCCGCACCCACGTGCGGCCGGCGCAGCTGCGGCGCTCGAGCGTGCGGATCGAGTTCCGGATGACGAGCGACGGCGACGGACGGCTGCTGGCCGAGGGCTGGGGCGCCCTGGTGGGCTACGACTACACGGCCGGCCGGGCCTGCGCGCTCCCCGCGACGCTCACGGGGCCGCTGCGCGCGCAGATCGGCCCGGAGGCCGATGCGGCGGAGCCCCGGCGCACTGTGTGAGCGACCGCACACACGCCGCGGGCGGGCGCGGGCATGCTGAAGGCGGACCTTCTGCTTTCTGCTCAGGAACGGCCCGCTCGACCTGGACCCTCGAGCGGGCCGTTTCCGTTCCCGGGCACCGTCGGGCGCACCGGTCCGGAGCGTGTTCTCCGCCAGGCGACACCGCCCCGCGTGGTCCGCTACCGTGCCGCGCCTCATGTCCGATGAACGCCTTGCCATCGCCGGGACCGGGGCCATCGCCTGCGGCCTGGCCACCGTCGGCGCCACCCTCGGTGACGTCGTGGTCTTCGCCCGCTCCGACGCCTCCGCCGAGCGCGCCCGCGCCTCGGTCGAGAAGCAGCGCTCGAAGCTCGAGGACCCCGGCCCCGGGGCCGTGACCGTCACCAGCAGCTGGGACGACCTGCGCGACGCGACGTTCTTCGTCGAGTCCGTCGCCGAGGAGCCCGCCGTCAAGGGCGCGGTGCTCGGCCATCTCGACACCGTCGCCGGCCCGGACGCGATCCTCGCGACCACGACCTCCTCGCTGTCGGTCGGCGAGCTGGCGCTGGCCAGCGGGCGCCCGGAGCGGTTCGTCGGCCTGCACGTCTTCAACCCCGTGCCGCGGATGAAGCTCGTCGAGCTGGCGTTCCCGCCGCAGGCCTCGCCGGACACCCAGCAGCGCGCGACGGCCCTCTGCGCCGCCCTGGACAAGACCGCCGTCGTCGTCCCCGACGCCCCGGGCTTCGTCGTCAACAAGCTCCTCTTCCCGTACCTCTTCTCGGCGGTCGAGTTCGCCGAGCAGCACGGGATGCGCCCCGAGGACGTCGACGAGTGCATGAAGCTCGGCGCCGGGCACCCGATGGGGCCGCTCGCGCTGCTCGACTTCGTGGGCCTCGACGTGAGCGCCGCGATCGGCCGCGAGATCGGCGCCGCCGTGCCGGCGCGGGTCGAGGCGCTGATCGCCGAGGGCGCGCTCGGCCGCAAGAGCGGCCGCGGCTTCTACAACTACGGCTGAGCCCGCATCGGACGACCCGTGGCGAACTTTTCGCCGCGCTTCATCCCCCGTTGAGGATCGGGGCGCACACTGTCGTCACCTCAGGGAACACCGAGGCGCCCACTTCCTCCTCCTCCCGGCGCCTCTCATCTGCACTGGACACCGACCGGCCCGCTCCCCCCAGCGGGCCGGTCGCGTTCCGGGGCGGCGCGCCGCCGCCGGCGGCGGATCTTAGGAAGGTTCTAGGACCCCTTTAGCGATCGTTGATCCCCGCGCGAGAGCATGAGCCCTGCG
>JALOLQ010000327.1 GCA_025455895.1 Solirubrobacteraceae bacterium | reverse complement strand
TGATGGCCGACGCCCTCGCCCGCGACCTGACCGAGGACGAGCGCGCCCGGCTGCACGCACGCGTCCAGGAGACCCGTGCGGCGCTCGAGTCCTCGCCGAAGACCCGGCGCTGGCAGCGGCGCGCGAAGGTCGGCGAGCGGCGCCCGTGGTTCGAGCACGTCGAAGACGAGAAGACGGCCTTCTGAGGCCACCACCCCGACCCCCCGAGGAGCACCCGTGAGTGAGCGACCCTTCCCGCCGTCCGAGTACGAGGAGCGCTGGCGGCGCGCCCGCGAGGAGTGCCGCTCGCGCCAGCTCGAGGCGCTCGTCGTCTTCTCGCGCGGCGGCGCGGCGCCCGACACGTACGCCGACATCCTCTACCTGGCCAACCACTACCACCCGTTCGTCTGGAGCAACGACTTCCCCGGCTGGTGGATCGGCCGGGCGCACGCCGCGCTCGTGATCCCGCTCGACGCCGAGCCGACGCTCGTCGTCGACGTCTCGGACTGGCGCCCGGATCAGGTCGTCCCGGACGACGTGCGCTTCGACTTCGACGTCCCCGGCCGGGTGGGGCGCGTGCTCGAGGAGCGCGGACTGGACCGGGCGCGGGTCGGGCTGGTCGGCGGCAACGCGATGCACGTCTCGCCCTACCAGCACCTGATCGGCTGCACGCCGGCCGTGCAGTGGGTGCAGGTCGACGACCTCGTCGAGCGCCTGCGGATGCACAAGAGCGAGCGCGAGCAGCAGTACGTGCGCGAGTCGGTCGCCGTCGGCAACCGGGTGGTCGAGGCGATGATGACGACGGCGCTCGAGCCGGGCCGGACCGAGGCCGAGTGCATCGCCGCCGGCATCGACATCGCCACGAAGGCCGGCATCAACGTCTACGACGCGGCCTGCTCGTCGGGGCCGAACAGCTTCTGGTACTCGTGGGGCCGGCTCCCGTCGTGGACGACGCGCGAGCTCGAGCGCGGCGACTTCTTCCACGTCGACACCTACGGCGCACTGCACGGCTACCTCTACGACTTCTCGCGCACCGCCGTCTGCGGGGGCCGCGACGCCGCGACGCCCGAGCAGCTCGAGGTGCTCCAGGCCGCGACGGACGCGATCGACGCGGGCGTCGCCGCGATGCGCCCCGGGGTGCCGGCGCGCGAGGTCTACCACGCGGTCCGCGGCGTGCTCGTCGAGCGCGGCGTCGCGGGGGAGGGGCTCAACGGCGCGATCGACACGACACCGGCCCTGACGGGCAGCTTCCCGGCCCACGGGCACCAGATCGGGCTCTTCTGGGACCCGCCGTGGCTGCTGCCCGACGAGGAGACGATCATCCGGCCCGGCATGTGCTTCGGCATCGAGACCATGGCGGGGCGCCCGGGCGTCGGGGCGGTGAAGTTCGAGCAGGACGTGATCGTCACCGAGGACGGCTGCGAGGTGCTGACCACGATCCCGAAGGCGTTCCTGTGAGCGATGCCTGAGTCGCCCTCGCTCGACGACCTGCGCCGGCTCGCGGCGAGCCAGCGCCTGCACCTCAGCGACGCGCAGCTCGCCGAGTTCGGCGTGCTGATCGACGAGACGCTCGGCGACAGCTACGCGCGGCTCGACGAGCTCGCCGCCCCGGCGCCCGGAGCGCCGGGGCCGCGCGACCCGGGCGTCCGGCCCGGCGCGGACGAGGACCCGCTCGGGGCGTGGTACCGGCGCTGCGAGATCCGCGAGCGCGAGGACGGCCCGCTCGCCGGGCTGCGGGTCGCCGTGAAGGACAACATCAACGTCGCCGGCGTGCCGATGATGAACGGCAGCCGGATGGTCGAGGGCTACACGCCGGCGTTCGACGCGACGGTCATCACGCGGATCCTCGCGGCCGGCGGGACGATCGCGGGCAAGGCCGTGTGCGAGCACCTGTGCTTCTCGGGCGGCAGCCACACCTCGGACACCGGGCCGGTGCGCAACCCGCACGACCCCGCACGCAACGCGGGCGGCTCGTCCAGCGGCAGCGCCGCGCTCGTGGCATCCGGCGCGGTGGAGCTCGCGCTGGGCGGCGACCAGGGCGGCTCGATCCGCGTGCCGGCCTCCTACTGCGGCTGCTACGGGCTCAAGCCCACGTTCGGCCTCGTGCCGTACACGGGCGCGGCGCCGATCGAGCGCACGCTCGACCACCTCGGCCCGATGGCGGCCTCGCCGCACGGGCTCGCGCTGCTGCTGAGCGTCATCGCCGGCCCGGACGGCCTCGACCCGCGCCAGGGCGGCGTCGAGCCCGGCGACTACCTCGGCGGGCTCGGCGGCGGCGTCGGCGGCCTGCGGATCGGGATCGTGCGCGAGGGCTTCGGCTGGGAGCAGTCCGAGGCGCCGGTGGACGAGGCGGTGCGCACGACGATCGCGCGGCTCGCGGAGGGGGGCGCCGTGGTCGAGGAGCTGAGCATCCCGCGCCACCGCGACGGCCTGCACGTGTGGACGGGCATCGCGGTCGAGGGCGCCTTCAACACGGTGGTGCGCGGCAACAGCGGCGGGACGAACGCCGCCGGGGTGTTCGACACCGCGCTCATCGACCACATCACCGCGGCGCGCGAGGCCGATCCCGATGCGTTCTCCGCGACGGTGAAGTTCACCGCGCTCCTGGGCGAGTGGCTCCAGACGCGCTACGGCGGCCGCTACTACGCCCACGCGCGCACCCGTTCGACGTGACCGGACACCCGGCGCTCTCGCTCCCGTGCGCGATGCACGACGGCCTGCCGGTCGGCGCGATGCTCGTCGCGCGCCACGGCGCCGAGGCGACGCTGCTGCGCGTCGCGCAGGCCTGCGCCGACCTGTTCGGGCCCGCCGTCGGCGTCGAGCGCCGATGATCGCCGGACCCGCCGGGGACCTCGGCGGCCGCGACGTCGTGGTCACCGGCGCCGGACGGGGGATCGGCCGCCGCTGCGCGGAGACGCTCGCGGGGGCGGGCGCGCGGGTCACGCTCGTGGCGCGCAGCGCGGCGGAGCTCGAAGCGGTGGCGGGCGCGATCACCGCCGCCGGCGGGGACGCCGTCGCGCTCGCGGCCGACGTGTGCCGCGAGGAGGACGCCGCCCGGGTGGTGGCGTCGCTCGCGGGCGGGGAGCCGTGGGCGCTCGTGAACGCCGCCGGGACGAACCGCACCGGCCCGAGCGTGACGTACGACCTCGCGGACTGGGATGCCGTGATGGACGTCAACGTGCGCGGGACCTTCCTCATGGCCAGGGCCTTCGCGGGCGTCCTGCTGCGAGCCGGGCGCCCCGGGCGCGTCGTCAACCTCTCCTCGCAGATGGGCGTCGTGGGCTACCCGGGACGCGCCGCCTATTGCGCCAGCAAGCACGCCGTCAACGGCCTGACCAAGGCGCTCGCGGTCGAGTGGGCCCGGGACCGGATCACCGTGAACGCCGTGGCGCCCACGTTCGTCGAGACGCCGCTCACCGCGCCGATGCTGGCCGACCCCGCGTTCCGCGAGGAGGTGCTGCGGCGCATCCCGTCAGGCGAGCTGGCCGACATCGACGACGTCGCCGCCGCCGTCGGCTACCTCGTCTCGGACGCGGCGGCGAGCGTGACCGGCCAGGTGCTCGGCGTGGACGGCGGCTGGACCGCGTGGTGAGGCGTCCCCGGCGCCCGGCCCGCTAGGCCTTGCGCACGACGCTCGACTTCAGCTGCATCGGGCCGAACCCATCCACCTTGCAGTCGATGTCGTGGTCGCCGACGCCCGGCGCGAGGCGGATGTTGCGGACCTTCGTGCCGACCTTGATCGGCCCGGACGCGCCCTTGACCTTGAGATCCTTGATGACGGTGACCGTGTCGCCGTCGGCGAGCACGTTGCCGACGGCGTCGCGGATCACGTCCTGCGGCTCGGCG
>JALOLQ010000036.1 GCA_025455895.1 Solirubrobacteraceae bacterium | reverse complement strand
TCGTAGCGCTGGCGCAGGCCGCGCAGGATCGCGATCGTGTCCTCGACGGTCGGCTCGCTCACCATCACCGGCTGGAAGCGGCGCTCCAGCGCGGCGTCCTTCTCGATGTGCTTGCGGTACTCGTCGAGCGTGGTGGCGCCGACCGCGCGCAGCTCGCCGCGCGCGAGCATCGGCTTGAGCAGGTTGGCGGCGTCGACCGCGCCCTCGGCGGCGCCGGCGCCGACGATCGTGTGCAGCTCGTCGATGAAGAGGATGACCTCGCCCTGGGCCTCGGCGATCTCCTTGAGGACGGCCTTGAGCCGGTCCTCGAACTCGCCGCGGTACTTCGCCCCGGCGATCATCGCGCCGATGTCGAGGCTGATCAGGCGGCGGTCCTGCAGGCTCGTGGGGACGTCGCCGCTGACGATCCGCTGCGCGAGCCCTTCGACGATCGCCGTCTTGCCGACGCCGGGCTCGCCGATGAGGACCGGGTTGTTCTTCGTGCGGCGCGAGAGGACCTGGATGACGCGGCGGATCTCGTCGTCGCGGCCGATCACCGGGTCGAGCTTGCCCTCGCGGGCGCGGTCGGTGAGATCGGTGCCGTACTTCTCGAGCGACTGGAAGCGGTCCTCGGCCATCTGGTCGGTCACGCGGTGCGGGCCGCGGACCTGGCTGATCGCGGGCTCGAGCTGCTCGGGGGTCGCGCCGGCGGCGCGCAGGGCGTCCCCGGCCTTCGTGTCCTGGCCGGCGAGCGCGAGCAGCAGGTGCTCGGTCGAGACGAACTCGTCGCCCATGTCGCGCATCGCGTTCTCGGCGAGCTGGAGCGCCTGCACCAGCTCGGACGACGGGCCGCTGGCCTCGCCGCCGGCGCCCATCGTGGGCTGCGCGTCGAGCGCGGCGTTGACGGCGGTCCGGACCGCGCCGACATCGACGCCGAGCTTGCGCAGCACCGGCTGGACGACGCCGCCCTCCTGTTCGAGCAGCACGCCGAGCAGGTGCTCGGGCGTCGCCTGCGGGTGGCGGCGCTGCGCGGCCAGCGAGAGCGCGGCCTGGAGGGCCTCCTGGGCCTTGATGGTGAGCCGGTCGAGATGCATGTGGATATGAGTGTACCGGGCTTAGATTTTCTGCGCAAGGGTGTGCGGGTGTCCGGCCGCCGAACGAATGATGTGGAGAACACCTTCGTGGTGACCGGTTTCCCTACATCATCCTCCCGGTGAGCACGGCGCCGAGGCGAGCGGCGACGACCTCGGGCTCGTCGCGCAGCTGGCGCCACGTCACCCGCATCACCCGATAGCCCGCGGCGAGCAGCCGCGCGTCCCGTGCGCGGTCGCTCTCGAAGGCTCGGCGCGTCCCGTGGGCGGCGAACCCATCGAACTCGACGACCACGCGCTGCTCGCGCCAGAGCGCGTCGACCTCGACGCCGCGGAGCCGCACGTTCGTCTCCGGCGCCGGCAGACCCGTGCCGCGCAGCGCGGCCCGGAGCCGGCGCTCGGCGCCGTTGCGGGTGACGCCGCGGTCGGTGCCGTCGACAAGCTCGCGGAGCCGTCGCGTCCCCGCGACCGGGCCGGCGCGCTCCGCCGCGTTGCGGATCGCGGTCGCCGATGCCCGGCGACGCACCTGCACCTCGTTCACGAGGCCCTCGAGATCGTCTCGGCCGAGTCCTCCGGCCGCGTCGACCAGCGCGCGGGCGGCGGCGGTGACCGGGATGCCGTGGCGGCGTGAGCGGTCGGCCGGGGCGAGGCGCTCGGTCGTCCGCACGTGCAGCCCGGCCCGGGACACGACCCGCCGGCCGACGACGACGACGTGGACGACCTCGTGGTCCGGAACGTCGATGTCCCACAGCCCAAGTGCGGAGCAGCCGGTGACGAAGGTTCCCGCGCCGCACACGAGCACCGCGGCCAGCTCGCGCGCGAACGGCGGCGGGACGGCGTGCCCCACGAGGTAGACGCCGCGCTGCACGCGGTGCAGGCGGCCGCGGCGCACGCGGCTCTCGATCCCGCCGGGGCTGAGTCCGAGCGCGAGCAGCTGCTCGCGGGTGATGAGGCCGCGCTGGCGGGCCGCGATCCGGGCGATCGCCTGATCGATTCCGGACTCGATGTCGAGAAACCGGTCACCACGAAGGCTTTCGCTCCATCGTCGTGCGGAGGCGCGTGGGTCCATGCCCCGCGTAGGGCACGGAGCGCCGGCCTCGCCCCCGCTCAGCGCGGGCGGCGCACGTCGGCGGCGCGGACGACCGCGGTGGTCGTGCGCACGCGCGGGACGGGCAGCAGGCGGTCGGCGGTGCGGCGCAGCTCGTCCTCGAGCTCGGCCTGCGCGGCGGCGCTCTCGGCCTCGAGGCGCTCGAGCTCGCGGCGGGTGCGCTCGAGCTGCTCCTCGAGCTCGAGCACGCGCTCGACGCCGGCGAGGTTCAGGCCGAGGTCCGTGGTCATCTGCTGGATGCGCCGCAGGCGCTCGACGTCGGCCTGCGAGTAGAGGCGCGTGCCCTTCGGCGAGCGCTGCGGGCAGATCAGCCCGCGCTGCTCGTACATGCGCAGCGTCTGCGGATGCATCTCCGCGAGCTCGGCGGCGACGGAGATCATGAACACGCCGCGCTCGTGCTCGACGGTGATCCGGGTCGTGCGCCGCGCCATCACGACCTCCCGGCCGCCTTGGCGAACAGCGCCGCTCGCGGGTCGGTCCCGTTCATCGTCTCGGAGAGCTTGGCGAAGAGCTCGGACTGCTCGTCGTCGAGATCCTGCGGGACGTCGATGAGGAAGCGGTAGTGGATGTCGCCGGCGCCCTTGCCGCCGAGCCGCGGCGGGCCCTCGCCGCGCAGGCGCTGGACCGTCCCGTGCTTCGTCCCGGGCGGCACCCGCAGCGTCTTGCGCCCGCTGAGCGTCGGGACCTCGACCTCCGCGCCGCGGACCGCCTCGGGGATCGTGAGCGGCACCTCGACGACGACGTTGTCGCCCTTGCGCTGGAAGACCGGCGAGCCGGTCACGCGCGTGATGACGTAGAGGTCGCCGTTCGGGCCGCCGTTGCGCCCCGGCTCGCCCTTGCCGGCGATCCGCACGCGCGAGCCGTCCTTCACGCCGGCCGGCACGTTCACGCGCAGGCGCTTGGCCTGCTCGGTCTGGCCGGAGCCCGAGCACGTGGCGCACGGGCTCTCGATCACCGTTCCCGTGCCGCGGCACTGCGAGCACGGCTGCGAGATCGAGAAGAGGCCCTGGCCCTCGGACTCGACGCCGCGCCCCTGGCAGCGGGGGCACACCTTCGGCGCGGTGCCCGGCCGGGCACCGGTCCCGTGGCAGGTCGCGCACGGGCCCGCCATGGTCAGCGTGAGCGGCACCTGGATCCCGCTGATGGACTGCTCGAACGAGAGCGAGACCTCGGTCTCCAGGTCGCGGCCGCGGTCCGGCCGCGGGCGCCCGCGGCCGCCGCGCGGCCCGGCGCCCCCGCCGCCGCCCCCGCCGAAGAGGTTCGAGAAGAGGTCGCCGAGGTTCGAGGGATCGAAGCCCGGGCCGCCGGGGCCTCCCGGTCCGCCGGGCCCGCCCGCGCCGCCGAAGCCGCCGAACAGGCCGCCGCGGTCGTACTGCTTGCGCTTGTCCGGATCCGAGAGGACGTCGTAGGCCGAGGAGATCTCCTTGAAGCGCTCCTCGGCCTTCGCGTCACCCGGATTCGCGTCCGGGTGGTACTCGCGGGCGAGCTTGCGGTAGGCCTTCTTGATCTCGTCGGCCGACGCCTTCTTGTCGACCCCGAGGATCTTGTAGAGGTCCTTGCCGTTCGCCATGACGCGCGCTCGCGATCAGGCCGCGACGACGACCTTCGCCGCGCGCAGGACGTCGTCGCCGAGCCGGTAGCCGGCCTGGTAGACCTCGATCACCGTGCCGCTCTCGGCGTCCGGCGAGGGCGCCTGGGCGACGGCCTCGTGCACGTGCGGATCGAACGCCTCGCCGAGCGGCGAGTCGGGGACGATCCCGACGCGCTCGAGCGCCCCGAGCAGCTCCTGCTGCACGAGGCGGATCCCGTCGGTGAGGTGGTGGTCGGCGTTCTCGGGCTGGGCCTCGGCCGCGGCGAGCGCGCGGTCGAGGTTGTCGAGCGCGGGCAGCAGCTCGCGCGCGAGCCGCGCGACGCCGCGGCCCTCGGCGGCGGCGACGTCGCGGCGCGCGCGCTTGCGCACGTTGTCGAGGTCGGCCGCGGCGCGCAGCCACTGGTCCTTGTAGTCGGGCTCGGGCTCGGCGACCTCGACGACGGCCTCCTCCGCCTCGGCCGCGACCTCGACCTCGACCGGCTCCTCGATGGTGATGTCCTCGCGGGGCTCGTCCATCACGACTTCTGCTCGTCCACGACCTCGGCGTCGACGACCTCCTCCTCGGCCTCGCCCGCGCCGTCGGCGGACGCGCCGTCACCGGAGGCGGCCGCCTGCTGCTGGGCGCGCTCGTACATGGCCTCGGAGACCTTGTGGAACGCGGCCTGGAGGGCCTCGGCCTTCGCGTTGATCGCGTTCACGTCGTCACCCTCGACGACCGCGCGGACCTCGACGATCGCCGCCTCGATCTCGGACTTCGAGCTCTCGTCCACCTGGTCGCCCAGCTCCTTGAGCTGGCGCTCGGCCTGGTAGGCGGCGTTCTCGGCGTTGTTGCGCGCCTCGGCCAGCTCGCGGGCCTTGCGGTCGTCCTCGGCGTGCGCCTCGGCGTCCTGGACCATGTTCTTGATCTCGTCGTCCGAGAGGCCCGAGCCGGCCTTGATCTCGATCTTCTGCTCCTTGCCGGTGCCGAGGTCCTTCGCGGAGACGTGCAGGATGCCGTTGGCGTCGATGTCGAACGCGACCTCGATCTGCGGCACGCCGCGCGGCGCCGGCGGGATGCCGGTGAGCTGGAACTTGCCGAGCGACTTGTTGCTCTGGGCCATCTCGCGCTCGCCCTGCAGGACGTGGATCTCGACCGAGGGCTGGTTGTCCTCGGCGGTCGAGAAGACCTCCGACTTCTTCGTCGGGATCGTCGTGTTGCGCTCGATCAGGCGCGTCATCACGCCGCCCTTGGTCTCGATGCCGAGCGTCAGCGGGGTGACGTCGAGCAGCAGCACGTCCTTGACGTCGCCGGCCAGCACGCCGGCCTGGATCGCGGCGCCGACGGCGACGACCTCGTCCGGGTTGACGCCGCGGTGCGGCTCCTTGCCGGTGAGCTCCTTGACCTTCTCCTGGACGGCCGGCATGCGGGTCATGCCGCCGACGAGGACGACGTGGTCGATCTCCGCCGCGCCCTTGTCCTTGGCGTCCTCGAGCGCCTGCTTGACCGGGTGCACGACGCGCCCGAGCAGGTCCGCGGTGAGCTCGCCGAGCTTCGAGCGCGTGAGCCGCGTGTCGAGGTGCTTGGGGCCGGACTGGTCGGCGGTGATGAACGGCAGGTTGATCTGGGTCTCCTGCGCGGTGGACAGCTCGATCTTCGCCTTCTCGGCGGCCTCGTAGAGGCGCTGGAGCGCCATCGGGTCGCTCGTCAGGTCGATGCCCTGGTCCTTCTTGAACTCGCCGGCGAGCCAGTCGACGACCGCCTTGTCGAAGTTGTCGCCGCCGAGGTGGTTGTCACCGGCGGTGGACTTCACCTCGAAGACGCCGTCGCCGATCTCGAGCACCGACACGTCGAACGTGCCGCCGCCGAGGTCGAAGACGAGGATCGTCTGGTCGTTCTCCTTGTCGAGCCCGTAGGCGAGCGACGCGGCGGTCGGCTCGTTGATGATCCGCTTGATGTCGAGGCCGGCGATCTTGCCGGCGTCCTTCGTGGCCTGGCGCTGGTCGTCGTTGAAGTAGGCGGGGACGGTGACCACGGCGCCGTCGACCGGCTCGCCGAGGTAGGCCTCGGCGTCGGCCTTGAGCTTCGCGAGGATCATCGCGCTGATCTCCGGCGGGCTGTACTCCTTGCCGCCCGCCTCGACGCGCGCGTCGCCGTTCGAGCCGCTGATGACCTTGTAGGGGACGATCGACTCCTCCTCCTTGACCTCGGCCTCCTTGCGGCCCATGAAGCGCTTGATGGAGAAGACGGTGTTCGTGGGGTTCGTGACGGCCTGGCGCTTGGCGACGGTGCCGACGAGGCGCTCGCCGCCGGAGGTGAAGGCGACGACCGAGGGGGTCGTGCGCCCGCCCTCGGCGTTCTCGATGACGCTCGGCTCGCCGCCCTCGAGGACGGCCATCGCCGAGTTCGTCGTGCCGAGGTCGATGCCGATGATCTTGCCCATGTTCGTGCGGTGCTCCTTGGGGACGGGGTGACGCCGGGGTTGTGCGTCACGGTACGGGACGGACGCGGGGCTCGATCAGCCGCACGTCGAAAATCTAAGTGCGACTGTAGCAGATCATCGGCAGCGCTCAGAGCAGCGCGGCGAGCGCGGCGGCGTAGCGGTCGGCCGCGCCCTCGCTCGTGCCCAGGAACAGCGACGGCTCCGCGAGCTCGCATTCGAGCACGACGGGCGCGGATGGGCCGGGAATCACGTCGATCCGCGCGTAGGGCAGCACGCCGAAGCGCTCGCCGAGCCACGCGACGACCGCCTCGCCGACGGCGCGCTCGTCCGCGGTCGGCTCACGCGCGCTGATGTTCTCCGGCTGGAAGAGCCCGTAGGGCCGCACGATCCCCTGCTCGGGCAGCATCGGGCCCTTGTGGATCGCGTGCGAGAACACCCCGGCGAAGAAGAGCAGCGCCGTCTCGCCGCGTTCCTCGACCCCGGGCAGGAACGGCTGCACGAGCGCGTCGCGGCCGGCGTCGTGCAGCTCGGCGAGGTGCGCCTCGGCCTCGGCGTGCTCGCGGTGGCGCCCGGCGTCCACCGAGCCGACCCCGATCGCCGGCTTCACGACGACCTCGTCGGGCAGCGCGCCGGGCAGCGGGTCGCCGGCCTCGACCACGAGCGTCGGCACGACCGGCAGGCCCGCCCGCTCGAGGTCGCGCAGGTAGCGCTTGTCGGTGCTCCAGCGAAGGACCTCGGGCCGGTTGACGATCCGCGGGACGGACGCCGCCCAGGCCAGGAACGCGTCGCGGCGCCCGGCGTAGTCCCACGTGTTGCGCACGGCGACGAGCGCGAACGCGTCCCAGTCCACGCCCGGGTCGTCCCAGGCGACCGGGACGCCCTCGATCCCCAGCCGCGCGAGCGCCGGGGCGACGAGCCGGTCGTCCGGGTCGAGGTCCGGCAGCTCGGCGCAGGTGGCGATCGCCACGCGCGGGCGCGCGCCGCTCACGCCTGGCGCCCCGGGCACATCCGCCGCAGCGCGCACGCGCGGCACGCGGGGCGCTGGGCGTGGCAGGTGCGCCGGCCATGGCGCAGGAGGTTCACGTGCAGCTCGAGCTCGGCGCCGCGCGGCGTGAGCGCGAGCATCGCGTCGTGCAGCTCGGGGTCGAGCGCGGCGCCGGGGCGCAGCAGGCCGAGCCGCGTGCCGACGCGCGAGACGTGCGTGTCCACCGGCACGTCGCGGCGCGCGTAGGAGAAGAGCAGCACGCAGGCCGCCGTCTTGCGTCCGACGCCGGGCAGCGCGCAGAGCGCGGCGCGGGCCTCCTCGACGGGCGCCTCGCGCATCCACGCGAGGTCGAGGTCGTCGGGCAGCGCCTCGAGGATCGCCTTGATCCGGCGCGACTTCTGCACGTGCAGCCCGCCGGGGCGGATCGCGTCCTCGATCTCCGCGACCGGCGCGTCGCGCACCGCCGCCCAGTCGCCGAAGCGCTCGCGCAGGCGCAGGAAGGCGACGTCGCGGTTGCGGTCGTTCGTCGACTGCGAGAGGACGGTGAGGACGAGCTCGGCGAGCGGGTCCTCGTGGGGGGCCATCACCGGGACGCCGTACAGGCCCCGCAGGCGCTCGCGCAGCGCGCGCACACGGCGGGGCGACGGGCGGCGCCAGGCGGCGCGCGGGACGGTGGCGGGGCGGGCGACCACGCCGCCGGACGCTATCGTCCGCGCGCCGATGGCCACGGTCCGCGAGCACACCGAGGACCTCGACGGGCAGCCGCAGTACTGGCGCTCGGCCGAGGGGCCGGACCCCGATCGGGCGCCCGTGCTCTACCTGCACGGCGTGCCGACCTCGAGCGACCTGTGGCTGCCCTTCCTCGAGCGCACGGGCGGCCTCGCGCCCGACCTGCCCGGCTTCGGGCGCAGCGGCAAGCGCGGCGACGGCGACTTCACGATGGAGGGCTACGACCGCTTCGTCGAGCGCTTCCTCGACCACGTCGGCGTCGAGCGCGTGCGGCTCGTCGTGAACGACTGGGGCGGCGTCGGCCTGCTGTGGGCGCAGCGCTTCCCCGAGCGCGTCGAGCGCCTCGTGATCATGGACGCGGTGCCGTTCCTGCCCGGCTACCGCTGGCACCGGATCGCGCGCGTCTGGCGGGCGCGCTGGGCGGGCGAGATCGCGATGGGCCTCACGGTGGGGCCGGTGCTGCGCTTCATCTCGCGGGAGGCGAACGCGACGCCCGGCCCGCTGCCGCGCGAGATGACCGACTCGGCCTCGGCGTTCCTCGACCAGGGCACCCAGCGCGCGATCCTGCGCCTCTACCGCTCGAGCCCGCCGGAGAAGCTCGCCGCGGCGGGCGCGAACCTCGGCGCGATCACCTGCCCGGCGTTCGTCGCCTGGGGGGACCGCGACCCGTACATCCCACCCCGCTTCGCCGACGCCTACGCGGCCGCGCTCGGCAGCGACCCGGAGGTCCTGCACCTCCCGGACGCCGGGCACTGGCCGTGGCTCGACCGGCCCGACCTGATCGAGCGCGTCGCCGCGTTCCTGGACGCGCCGGCGGCGTGAGCCGCCTCGCCCGCGTCCCCGCCTGGGCGCTCACCGCGGCGGGCGCGCTGCTCTGGCTCCTCGTCGACCCGCCCACGCCGGACCTCCCCGCGCACCTCTACCGCGCGGAGATCGGCCTCGGCATCTGGAACAACGGCTGGTACGCCGGGCACCACCTCCCCGGCTACAGCGTGCTCGTGCCGCCGCTCGCGTCGCTCACCTCGCCGCAGCTCGTGGCCGCCGCCTGTGCCGTGATCGCCACCTGGTGCTTCGAGCGCCTCGCGCGCGACCACTGGACCGGCGCCGCCGCGACCGCCGCGGTGCTGTGGTTCGCGCTCGCCGCGCTCTCGCCGCTCGTCGCCGGCCAGCTCGTCTTCGCGGCCGGCCTCGCGCCCGGCCTCGGCGCGCTGCTCGCCGCGCGGCGCGGGCACACGGCGCTCGGCGTGCTGCTCGCGGCGGCGACGACGCTCACGAGCCCGGTCGCCGCGGCGTTCCTGTGCCTGGCGCTGGCGGCCTGGCTCGTCGCCGGCGGCGGGCGCCCGGCGGCGGCGCTGCTCGCGGGCGCGATCGTGCCCGGCCTGCTGCTGCTCGCGCTCTTCCCCGAGGGCGGCACGCAGCCGTTCAGCGTCTCGTCCTTCGCGTGGGCGTTCGTGCTCGCGCTCGTGCTCGCCGCGGTGCTCCCGCGCGAGGAGCGCGCGCTGCGCGCCGGAGCCGTGCTCTACGCCGCGGGCCTGCTCGTCGCCGTGGTGCTGGACACCCCGGTCGGCGGGAACGCGGTGCGCTTCGCCGCGGTGTTCGGCGGGCCGCTCGCCGCGGGCGCGCTGTGGGACCGCCGTCGCGTGGCGCTCGCGCTGCTCGCCGTGCCGCTGCTGTACTACCAGTGGCTGGCGCCGGTGCGCGCGGTGGTGCGCAGCTCCGGCGACCCGTCCACCGAGGCGGCGTACTTCGCGCCGCTGATCGCCGAGCTCGACCGGCGCGCCGC
>JALOLQ010000326.1 GCA_025455895.1 Solirubrobacteraceae bacterium | reverse complement strand
GACGACGGTCAGGATCGTGAAGCCCTCGTCGAGCGCGGCGTAGACCGTCATCCCCAGGAACCCGAGCAGGAAGACCAGCGCCACGGCGAGGATCGGCCCGCGCACGCTCAGCCCCCGAGCGCCCCGAGCGCGATCAGCACGACGGCGAGCACGGCCCAGATCGCCGCCCACGCCGCCGCGGGCAGTTCGCGCAGCCCGGCGAACAGCGGCACGAGCGCGAGTCCCAGGATCCGTGCGCCCGGCAGGCGCAGCAGGTGCGTGGCCACGGTCTCGAACGCCGCGCCGGTGGCGGCGGCGGCGCCGAGCACGGCCGCGGTCTCGTCCGCGCCCGCGACGAGCGCGATCGCGGCCGCGCCGAGGCCGCCGAACAGCGCGCCGACGAGCAGCCAGCCGCGGCCGACGGCGCCCTCGACCCCGGCGCCGAAGACCCAGAGCGCCCCGGCGTCGAGGCCCAGCAGCAGCGCCGTCCAGCCGCCGGCGCCGGTGACGAGCGCGACCAGCGCGGCGAGGCCGGCGACGAGCGCGAGCAGCCCGGCGAGCACGGGGGCGCGCTCACGCTCGGTGTCGTCGCGCAGCGGGATCACGCCGGGCGCGCCCGGTCAGCCGGTCGCCGCCAGCGGCCCGCTGCCGGGCTGCGGCTGCGGAACGTGCTGGTCGGCGTGGTAGCTCGAGCGCACGAGCGGGCCGGCGGCGATGTGGTCGAAGCCGAGCGCGTAGGCGGCGTCCTCGAGCGCGCGGAACTCGTCCGGATGCCAGTAGCGCACGATCGGCAGGTGGCGCTCGGTCGGGCGCAGGTACTGGCCGACGGTGAGCACGCGGACGCCCGCGGCGCGCAGGTCCTCGAACGCGGCGACCATCTCGTCGTGCGTCTCGCCGAGGCCGACCATCAGCCCGGACTTCGTGACGACCCGACCCTCGCCCATCGCCCGCGCGTTGCGCAGCACGCGCAGCGAGCGCTCCCAGCGCGAGCCGCGGCGCGCGAGCGGGTAGAGGCGCGGCACGGTCTCGACGTTGTGGTTGAAGACGTCCGGGCGCTCGGCGAGGACCTTCGCCAGCGGCATCTCCTCGCCGCGGAAGTCGGGCGTCAGCACCTCGACCTGGCAGGCCGCCGCCTGGCGGCGCACCTGGCGGATCGTCGCCGCCCAGATGCCGGCGCCGTAGTCGGGCAGGTCGTCGCGGTCGACGCTCGTGATCACCGCGTGGCGCAGGCCCATGCGCGCGATCGAGCGCGCGACGCGGGCCGGCTCGAGCGGGTCGTTCCACGTCGGCTTGCCGGTGCGCACGTTGCAGAAGCCGCAGCGGCGGGTGCACGTGTCGCCGAGGATCATGAACGTCGCCGTGCCGCGCTCCCAGCACTCGCCGACGTTCGGGCAGGCGGCCTCCGAGCAGACCGTGTGCAGGTTCTCGGCCTTGAGCATCGCCGCGACCTCGCGGTACTTCTCCCCGCCCGGCGCCGGCACCTTGAACCACGGCGGCTTGCGCGCCCGCAGCGGCTGGACGTCGGAGCCGAGGACCTCGAGCACGTCCATCCCGCCGGGGTTCGCCCGGGAGCGGGTCTTGTGCTCGCGCTCGGCGGTCGCGTCGCTCACGGAACCGACACTAGCGCGATCATCCGCTCGAGCCGGGCGGGGCTGACCAGGCGCTGGCGGCGCCCCGTCTCCCGTGCGTAGGCGTACGCCACCCGGCGGCGCAGGCACGGCACGAGCGGGCCGGAACGGCCGGTCTCCGCGGCCAGCGAGGTCATCGGCACGTCGAGCCCGCAGGGGACGATCCACGTCCACGGCTCGAGGTCCATGTCCACGTTGAGCGCCAGCCCGTGGGTGGTGATCCCGCGGCGCACGTGCACGCCGATCGAGCCGATCTTGCGGTCCTGCACCCAGACGCCGGTGAAGTCGGGGCCCTCGTCGGCGCGGGCGCGCGCGGCCACCCCCTCCTCGGCGAGCGCGGCGATCATCGCGCGCTCGAGCGCCCGGACGTGCGCGACGACGTCGGCGGTGCGCACGATCGGATAGGCGACGACCTGCCCCGGAGCGTGGTAGGTGACCTTGCCGCCGCGGTCGACGTCCTCGATCCCGATCCCGCGCGCCGCGTACCAGGCCTCCCCGAGCGGCAGCTCCGCCGGGTCCGAGCGCCGCCCGCGCGTGTACACGGGCGCGTGCTCGAGCACGAGCAGCACGTCGGGAACGGCCTGCGCCTCGCGTGCGGCGCGCACCCGCTCCTGGAGCGCCAGGCCGTCGCGGTAGGCCACGGGGCGCGGCAGGTGGACCACCCACAGGTCGGGCGCGTCGGCCATCGCCGTCCAGCGTACCCTCACCTCGTGGAGGCCCGCGAGGACCGGCTCGTCTGGCTGCGCCGCGCGCGCTGGCGCCTGCGGGGCGCCTGGGCGGCGCCCGCCTTCGTGCTCTTCACCCTCGCCGGGACGGTGATCCTGCGCCGGCTCCCGTTCACCGGCGAGACGGCGCCCGGCACGATGGCGGCGTTCCTCATCGCGGCGTTCCTCAACCTGCTGATCGTCGCCGTCCTCGCGCCGCTCGCCGGGCTCTGGCTGCGCCGCCGCGACCCGACCCTGCCGGCGTTCGCCGCCCGCGACCGCGCCGCCGTGGCCGCGCTCGCCGGAGCGTGCGCGCTGCTGCTCGCCGGCGGGCTGCTGCACCGCGGCACGGTGCGCGACGAGCGCGACCGGCTCGAGGCGCAGGCCGTCGCCGCCGCCCGCTGGTTCGCGCGCGAGGCGCCGTCCGCGTGGCGCGCGGGCGCCGGCGCGATGACGACCTGGAAGCCCGGGCGCGACTTCTACCGCACGTGCATCCCCGCCACCGAGGCGGTCAAGGCCGTGTGCGTCTTCG
>JALOLQ010000325.1 GCA_025455895.1 Solirubrobacteraceae bacterium | reverse complement strand
GAGCGGCTCGTGCCCGCCAAGCGGCTCTCGCTCGACCAGGCGCTCGAGTTCCTGCGCGCCGACGAGGCCGTCGAGGTCACGCCGGAGTCGATCCGCCTGCGCAAGGCGGTCCTCGACAAGGTCGGCCGCACGCGCGAGGCGCGGCGGGCGCGGGCCTAGCGCCGGCTCGGCCCGCCGGGCCGCGGCCTGCGGCGCGCGCGCATCGCCGTGATGCCTGAGCGCCGGCCGGCGGTCAGGCCCGCTCGAGCAGGCGCGCGAGCATCACCGCGACCGCCTCCGGCTCCTCGGTGAGGCGCCGCCAGGTCACCCGCACCACGCGGTATCCGGCGGCCTGGAGCTCAGCGTCCCGCCGGCGGTCGCGCTCGAACGCGGCGCGCGAGCCGTGGAAGGCGAACCCGTCGACCTCGGCGACGAGCGCGGCGTCGGGCCAGAGGAGGTCCACCTCGTGGCCCACCACCCGCGCGTTCGCCCGCGCCGGGGGCAGGCCGGCCCGACGCACGAGGTCGTGCAGGCGCCGCTCAGCCTCCGAGCGCGTGATCCGCGCGTCGCCCTCGAGCGTGGCGAGCACCCGCCGCAGGCGCCCCGCGCCGCGCCGCCCGGGCGTGCGGGCGAGCAGCGCGGCGAGCTCGGAGCCGGTCACCAGGCGGCGCACCCGCGCCTCCTCGACGGCCCAGCGCAGGTCGCGCTCGGCGAGCACGGCGGCAAGGTCGAGCACCGTGCGCGCGGCCCCGGTCACGGGGAGGCCGTCGCGCAGCGCACGGTCGCGTGGCTCGAGTCGGGGTGCGGTGTGGCAGGTGACGCCCTCGAGGCGCACGCGGTGCGGGCCCGCCACCGTGAGATGGATCCGCGGCGGCCGGCGGTCGATGATGCCCCAGGCGAACGCGGCCGAGCCGTGGCTGATCACCGCGGACCGGGCGCACGCGAGCACCGCCGCAAGCTCCAGGGTCGCCGGATCGCTCGCCGGCACGCCGACCGCGTACACCTCGCGATGCACGCGGTGCAGGCGGCCGTGGCGGGCGCGGACGGCCAGGGCGCCACGCCGGATGCCCACCGCGGCGAGCTGGGAGGTGGTGATGAGGCCGCGCTGTCCCGCGGCGACGGCGGCGGCACGCCGGTCCGGATGCTCGAGCGCCGGCTCGACGCGCGTCTCGGCGGCCTTCGGCGCGGGGGCCGTCCCGGGCTGCGCGAGCGCCGGGGGCGGGTCGGGGCGGCCCCGAACGGGCTCGGGGGCATCGCGTGACGAGGTCATGCGGCGATCGTGCCCGGTGGTGGGCGCGGGCCGGCGCGATCGCGCGCGGGACGTCACCGATCGGACGGACATCCGTCGTGAACCGCCCCGCCGCCGCGCCCCGTACGATCCCGCCCATGGACAACGCGCTTCCCGACGAGCTCAAGGCCTTCCGCAGCCTCTGGTGGCTCTTCATGCTGTTCGGCGTGCTCGCGGCGATCGCGGGCATCCTCATGATCGTCTGGCCGGGGATCTCGCTCGTGACCCTCGCCGTGCTGCTCGGGATCTTCCTGATCGTGGACGGCGTCTTCGACGTGATCGGGGCGATCTTCGGCAAGGGCGAGGGGCGCGTGCTGCTCGCGATCCTCGGCGTGCTGAGCTTCATCGCCGGCGTGATCCTCGTGAAGCACCCGTTCACCGGGCTCGTGACGCTCGTGATCATCGTCGGCGCGTGGTTCATCGTGAGCGGCGTCGTGCGCTTCGTGAACGCGTTCTCCGAGCGCGAGTACCGCGGGACGAACATCGCGATCGGCGTGCTCGACATCGTCGCGGGCGTCGTCGTGCTGGCCTGGCCGGACCTCGGCCTCAAGACGATGGCGGTGCTCGCCGGGATCATCCTGATCCTCCGCGGGATCGCCTTCATCTACGGCGGCTGGCAGGTCCGCAAGCTGCCGCAGGACGGCGGTTTCGGCGGCGCCGCGCCCGCCACCGCCTGATCAGGCGCCGCCGAGGCGCGGCTTCAGGGAGGTTTTACCAACCCGGGTGCGGGGCCTTTAGGGAAGGGCTCCACCCTGTTGGGCATGAGAAGCACGCAGCTCGCCGGGGTCGGCGCCGCAGTCCTGCTCGCCGCCACCGGTGGCGCAGTGCTGACGCTGGCCGCCACCTCCGACACCCGCTCCGCGGCCACCGCGCCCACGCCCGAGCCCCGGCTGATCGCCGATTCGCCGGCCGCGCCCGCGCCGCAGCGCGCCGCCGACACCGGCGCCACCGACCCGAAGGCGGTCTACGAGGGGGCGAAGGCGTCGGTCGCGGAGATCCGTGCCCAGACCTCGGAGGGCGAGGGGACCGGCACCGGCTTCGTCGTCTCCTCCGACGGCCTGATCGTCACGAACGCCCACGTCGTCGGCGACGCCGCCCAGGTCGCCGTGCGCCTGGGCACCGACGAGCAGGTCCTGCCCGCGCAGGTCCTCGGGACCGCGCCCGGCAAGGACCTCGCCGTCCTGCGCGTCGAGGCGCCGGGCCGCGCGCTCGAGCCGCTGAAGCTCGCGAACGCCCTGCCCGAGGTCGGCGATCCGGTGTTCGCGATCGGCAGCCCGTTCGGGCTCTCGCAGACCTTCACCAGCGGGATCGTCTCCGCGGTCGGCCGTGATCTCGAGGCTCCGGACGGCACGACGATCCCCGGCGCGATCCAGACCGACGCCGCGATCAACCCCGGCAACTCCGGAGGCCCGCTGCTGAGCGCCGCCGGCGAGGTCGTCGGCGTGAACGCCCAGATCGCCAGCCGCGGCGGCGGCAACGACGGCATCGGCTTCGCCATCCCGGCGGCGACGGTCGCCGGGATCATCGAGCAGGCCGCCTCGGCCTCCGAGGCGATGGGCGTCGCGCCGGCGCCCGAGGCCGCGCCCCAGGCCGGG
>JALOLQ010000324.1 GCA_025455895.1 Solirubrobacteraceae bacterium | reverse complement strand
TCACCGAGGACGGCTCGATCTTCCGCGTGAAGATCTCGCTGACCTAGCGGAGCTCACACCGCTGGACGGAGCGGCCGGGCCCTCGGGCCCGGCCGTTTCGCGTTCAGGTCGCCGACGCCCGGGGCAGCGCGTCGACCCGGCGCACCCAGGCCTCCAGGCGCGGGAGCCGCCCGGCGATCGGCAGGTGCTCGGCGAGCACGCGATGGAACGGGTCCGGGTCGTCCGCGGCCACCGGGAGCACGCCGTACTTCAGGAACGGGAAGCAGCAGACGTCGAAGACGCCGAGCGCGTCCGAGAGCAGGTAGTCGCGCCCGGCGAGCAGCGCCTCGAACCACGGCAGCCGGCGGGCGAGGTCGGCGGCGTCATGGGCGCGCGCGGCGCCCTCGGCGATCCGGTTCGGCGGCCCCTTCCAGACGCGGTCGAACCACTCGAGCGCGATGTCCGTCGCCGCGCGGCGCGCGGGGTCGGCCGGCCAGAGCGGCGGCTCGGGATGCTCGGCCTCGAGCCATGCGAGGATCGCCATCGAGTCGGCCAGGCCGCCGCCGTCCGGCAGCTCGAGCACCGGCACGAGCTCCTGCCCGCTGAGCGCCACGACCGCCGAGCGGTCGTCCGGATCGACGTCGACCCACTCGGCCTCGAGGCCCTTGTGCGCGAGCGCGAGCGCCACGCGCTCGACGTTCGTCGAATGGGGAACCCGCAGGAGGCGCAGCGCCATCCCGCGGACGCTAGCCGGGCGCGGCGACCACGTGCTTGAGCACCGACAGCACCTGGAGCGTGCGGGCGAGCGGCGCGTCGCTCGTGAGCCGCCGGCTCTGGAGCGCGCGGGCGACGTCGAGCGTGCCGGCGAAGAAGCGCGCGACCTCGACCGCCGCGCCGCGCAGGACGATGTCGGCCGGGGCGTCGCTCGCGCCGCAGGTCAGCCGCACGCGCTCCCCGGCGGCCGCGAGCGTCAGCACGCCTTCGGGCTCGCGCGTCTCGAAGCGCACGGTGGCGTCCGCGCGGGCGGCACGTGCCTGCGCGTCAGGGTCGCGGGCGAGGCGCTCGTGCAGCGGCTCGGCGCAGACCGCGTAGAGCGCCGCCGCGGACGGGAACGCGGGCGCCGCCCGGCGCCGGCGCAGCTCGCGCAGCACGTCCTCGCCGGAGCGCACCGGCGCGCTGAGCAGGACCCGCTCGACGAGCAGGTCGCCGAAGACGTCGCGCCCGGCGGTCGCCGCGGCGGTGAGCTGGGCGCGGTAGTGCGTCTCGGCCCGGGCGCCCCAGGCGAAGCGCTGCTGGTCGCGCGACCAGTCGCCGTCGGCGACGCGCACGAGCCGCCCCTCGCCGACCTCGGCGGCGACGTGCGCGATCGTCCCGCTGAGGCCCGACCAGACGACGTAGGTCGCCCCGTCGCCGCTCGTGACCGTGGCCAGCAGATCGCCCGGGCGCACCGCCATGCCCGCGGGCGGCGCGGTGATCTCGGGATGCTCGCCGATCAGCCGGCGGAACGGGCCGGTGAGGCCGACGTCCACATGGCCGAGCGCGGGCTCGACCCAGACGTGGTGGTCGAGCGCGATCCCGCGCTCCCCCACCCGCCGCGCGCGCCGACGCGGCTCGCGCGGATCGGGCGCCTCCACGATCTCCGGGTCGAGCGGCGCGCCGTACTCGCCGGCCGCGGCCGCGAGCCCGGCGCGCGGCACGAGCGCGACGCCGTGGTGCTGCGCGGCCTCACGCGCCGCGGCCTGGACGGCGGGGCCGGCCTCCGGCCCGGGCTCGGCGAGCGCCACGACCGCGGCGTGCTCGGCGCGAAAGCCCGTCCGGTGGACCTCCACGTCGCCCCACACGGCGATCGCGCCGATCACCTGCCCGCCCCGGCCGTGCAGGCGCGGGTCGCTCGGCGAGGCGAGCGCGTAGATCCCGCACATGCAGCGCCGCCCGGGGGGCTTGTGCGGCGTCAGCCGCCGGGACGGGTCGAAGTCGGCCATGTGGCAGACGGCCGTGTTCACGCCCGGGACCCACGGTCCGGCGGGGGCGAGCGTCCACGGGTACAGGCGCCCGGCGGCGTCGATCCGCCAGGCCCGATAGCCGATCAGCGCCTCGGCGAGATCCGGCGCGCGGCCGGCGCTCACGCCGGCGCGGGCTCCTCGCGCCGCTCCGGCTCGGCCGGCGCGGGCTCGCGGCGCTCGGGCTCGGCCGGCGCGGGTTCCCGGCGCGGCACCGGCGGGGCGATCGGTTCCACCCGGATCCGGCGGGACTTCCCGGGAAGGTCGAGCAGCGAGGGCGCGGAGGGCATCGGGGACATCGCGTCCCGATGGTGGCGGATGTGACGGCGGACCGGAAGGGGGCGAGCGAGAACCACGCCGCGTGCAGCGGGAAACGGTTACGCGTCCCACTCGCGGCGCAGGATCGCGTACGTGCGCAGCGAGCACCACTCGCCCTTGAACCAGTCGGCCTCGACCAGCCGGGCTTCCCAGCGGAAGCCCAGCCGTTCGAGCAGCCGGTGGACGCTCGCGTTGCGCTCGTCGGTCTCGGCGAACACCCGATGGATGCCATGCTCGCCGAACAGCGTGCCGACCACGGCGGCGAGCGCCTCGGTGGCGAGGCCGCGTCCCTGGCACCCGGGGGCGAACGTGACGCCGATCTCGGCGGTGCCGCGGTGATCGACGCGCGCCGCACAGTCGCCGCAGAGCCTGCCGCTGCGGCGGTCCACCACGGCGAGCTGCACCCACTCGTCCGGCCGGCCGAAGCTCACCTCGGCCTGCGCGGCCAGGACGCGGTCGGCGTCGGCCTTCGAGTAGTCCGTGTCCCAGGACTGGTAGCGCGCGACGGCCGGATCACGACGGTACGCGACGAAGGCCGGCTGGTCGGCGGGCAGGAACGGGCGCAGCAGGAGCCG
>JALOLQ010000323.1 GCA_025455895.1 Solirubrobacteraceae bacterium | reverse complement strand
CCGCCCTACCACGTGCTGATCGAGCAGGCCTGGCGCGACGAGGGGACGAGTGCGCACTACCTTCCGCCCGGGGCGTGGAGTCGTCTGCCGGGGCACCTGCAGCGCGCCCTCGACGGGGCGTTCGGCGGTCTCGGTGAGCCGGTGCACGCGGGCGCCTCGTGGACCACGGATGCGCCGTTCCGGGAGACCGAGACGGCGATCGACGCCGCGCGCGCTGCGGGCTGCCACGTGGTGGAGATGGAGGCCGCGGCGCTGTACGCCTACGCCGAGGCGCGCGAACGTGACGTCGTCTGCCTCGCCCACGTGACGAACACCATGGCCGTCGACGGCGACGACTTCGAGAAGGGCCCGCACGCCGGCGCGCTGGCCACGCTCGACGTGTTCGCCGCGGTCGCCCGGGCGCTCGGGCACGGGGCGGAGGCGACCGGGGCGCCGGTGGCCGGACAGGCCCAGGCGTAGGGCGGCGGCACGGCAGCGCCCCGCGGTCCGGGACCCGCGGACCGCCGCCGACCGGATCGTCGCCGTGGTCCGCTCACCCGCGCCGCGGCTGATCAACCCGCCGGACGCCCGGCCGGCCTGCCGGGGTAGGATCGCGCGGCAGCGATGGTCTTCGCCGGCGCCACCGGGCAGCGGATCCAGCGGGTGCGATGAGCGCGCCGCTCGAACCCCCGCCCGCCGTCGCCGCCACGCTCGCCGAGCTCGACGCGTTCATCGAGGCGCAGATCCGGCCGCTCGAGCTCGCGGGGGACAACGCGCGCTTCTTCGACCACCGGCGTGAGTGGGCGCGGACCGACGTCGAGCGCGGCGGCGTCCCGAGCCGGGAGTGGGACGAGCTGCTCGCGGAGATGCGCCGCCGTGCGGACGCGGCCGGCTGGCTGCGCCGGGGGCTGCCCGAGCACCTCGGTGGGAGCGGGGCCACGCACCTGGAGATGGCGTTCATCCGCGAGCACCTCGCTCGCCGCGGCGTCGGCCTGCACGACGACGCGCTCTACGAGAGCTCGGTCGTGGGCAACTTCCCGGTCGTGGTGATGTTCGACGCCGTGGCCAGCGACGCGCAGCGCGCGGAGTGGATCGAGCCGATGATCACCGGGGAGCTTCCGGTCGGCTTCGCGCTGACCGAGCCCGGCGTCGGCTCCGACGCCACGCGGATGGCGACGACCGCCGTGCCGGACGGCGACGACTGGGTGATCAGCGGCCGCAAGCGCTGGAACTCGGCGGCGCACGCGGTCAGCCACAACGTCGTCTTCGCGCGCACGTCGGGCGCGCCCGGGGAGCCGCTCGGGATCACCGCGTTCCTGGTGCCCACGGACGCGCCCGGGTACGCGGTCGACTTCTTCTGGTGGACGATGAACCTGCCCGCCGACGCGGCCGAGGTCACGCTCACCGGCGTGCGCGTGCCGGCGTCCGCGGTGCTCGGAGAGGTCGGCGCGGGCCTCGTGGCGATCCAGACCTTCGTCCACGACCAGCGCATGCGCCAGGCGGCCCAGAGCGTCGGCGCGGCCCGGTACTGCATCGACCTGGCCGTCGCCTACGCCCGCGACCGCCAAACCTGGGAACGCCCGCTGGCGGCCCGGCAGGCGATCCAGTTCCCGCTCGCCGAGCTGCACACCGAGGCGGAGATGGTGCGCGCGCTGCTCCACGCCGTCGCCGCGCGGCTCGACGAGCAGCCCGCGACGAGCGTCTCGGACCTCGTGGCGATGTGCAACTACCGCGCCAACCGGCTGGCCTGCGAGGCGGCCGACCAGGCGATGCAGGTCTGCGGCGGCGTGGGCTACAGCCGCCACCTGCCGTTCGAGCACATCTACCGCCGGCACCGGCGCTACCGGATCACCGAGGGCGCCGAGGAGATCCAGATCCGCAAGGTCGCGCACGCGCTCTTCCGCGACGCAGAGCGCGGCGCGGCGGCGCTCGCCGCGCTCTGGCCGCGCGACCGGCCCGCCTGGCCGGAGCCCTAGCTGCTCAGGGGTCGCGCAGGTAGGCCGGGTTGGCGAGCTCGAGCTGCTCGCGCGCGCCGGCGCGCAGGTGCTCGAGCAGCGCGGCCCGTTCCTCGCCCGCGGGCACGCCGCGACGGATCCGTTCGACGAGTTCGCGCTCTAGCGCCTCGGGCGCACCGTCGTGCCCGAGCAGCGCTGCGAGCCGCTGCTGCTCGCGCGCGCGCAGCTCGGCGCCGCGCTCGTAGTCGGCGGCGGCGATCTGCAGCAGGCGGATCGCGATCAGCGTCTCGAAGCGCGGGTACCCGGTGAGCGCCGGGCGGACCGTCGTGGCGAGGAACTCGATCACCGCGCCGACGAGCTCTCCGGGCGGCGGCTGGTGGTCGCTCATGGGCGCACCCTAGAAGGCGGACCGGCGCGGTGCGCGCGCCCGCGCGCGCCGGTAGAACTCCGCGCATGCTCGACGCGCAGGACGGGACGCTCGCGCAGGCCCTGCGGGCGGCGCTCGAACCGGTCCTCGGGGTCGTCGCGATCGAGGGACTGCGCCGGCTCACCGGTGGCGCCTCGCGCGAGACGTGGGCGTTCGACGCGGTCGACGCGGCGGGCGTACGCCGCGAACTCCTGCTGCGTCGTGACTTCCCGGGCGGCGCGAGCCAGAACCCGGACGTGCTCGCGGGCCTGCCCGACGCGCTCGACCGCGCCGGCGAGTACGCGCTGATCGCGGCGCTCCACGCGCGCGGGCTGCCGGTGCCGCGGCCGGTGGTGCTGCCCGCGGCCGAGGAGCTGGACGGGTCGTTCGTCATGGAGCGGGTCGCCGGCGAGTCGCGTCCGCACGTGATCGTCCGCGAGTTCGGGGCCACGACCGGCGCGGACTCGCTCGCCGCCCAGCTCGGCGCCGCGCTCGCGGCGATCCACGCGCTCGGCGCCGATGACCTCCCGCCG
>JALOLQ010000322.1 GCA_025455895.1 Solirubrobacteraceae bacterium | reverse complement strand
CTTCGCCATCTCCTCGGGTTTCTTCTTGCCCATCGCGCGGCGCAGCAGGTCGGCGCCGCCGAGCGTGTACCCGGCCAGCACCTGCGCGATCTGCATGACTTGCTCCTGGTAGAGGATCACGCCGTAGGTCGGGAACAGGACGGGCTTGAGGTCCGGGTGCAGGTAGTCGATCGGGCCGGTGGTGCGGCCGTGCTTGCGCGCGATGAAATCGTCCACCATGCCCGACTGCAGCGGGCCCGGGCGGAACAGCGCGACGAGCGCGACGATGTCGTCGAAGCAGTCGGGCTGTAGCCTGCGGATCAGGTCCTTCATGCCGCGCGACTCGAGCTGGAACACCGCGGTCGTCTCGCAGCGCTTGAGCAGCGCGAAGGTCGCCGGGTCGTCCATCGGCATCGTCGCGAGGTCGAGCCGTGGCTCGCCGCGCGCGGCGCGCTCGCGGTCGATGATGCGCACGGCCCAGTCGATGATGGTGAGGGTGCGCAGCCCAAGGAAGTCGAACTTGACGAGGCCCGCGGCCTCGACGTCGTCCTTGTCGAACTGGGTGACCACGCTGCCGCCGCCCGCCTCGCAGTAGAGCGGCGCGAAGTCGGTGAGCACCGAGGGCGCGATCACCACGCCGCCGGCGTGGGTGCCGGCGTTGCGCACGAGGCCCTCGAGCGAGCGGGCGAGGTCGATCACCTCGCGCACCTCGTCCTCGGCCTTGTAGCGGCGCCGCAGTTCCTCTTCCTTCGCC
This sequence comes from Solirubrobacteraceae bacterium, assembly GCA_025455895.1. GTDB lineage: Bacteria > Actinomycetota > Thermoleophilia > Solirubrobacterales > Solirubrobacteraceae > F1-60-MAGs163. The sequence goes on along the minus strand of JALOLQ010000322.1, from coordinate 2,146 downwards.
AGCGCGTCGTCGAGGGTGATGCCGAGCTCGAAGGGAATGAGCTTGGCGATGCTGTCGGCGAAGCCGTAGCTGCGGCCGAGCACGCGCGCCACGTCCCGCACCACGGCCTTGGCCGCCATGGTGCCGTAGGTGATGATCTGCGAGACGCGCTCGCGGCCATAGCGCTCTGCCACGTAGTCGATCACCCGGTCGCGGCCTTCCATGCAGAAGTCCACGTCGAAGTCGGGCATCGACACGCGCTCGGGATTGAGGAAGCGCTCGAACAGCAGGTCGTGGCGCAGCGGGTCGAGGTCGGTGATGCCGAGCACCCAGGCGACGAGCGAGCCCGCGCCGGAGCCGCGCCCCGGTCCCACCGGCACGCCGTTCCCGCGCGCCCAGCGGATGAAGTCCGCGACGATCAGGAAGTAGCCCGCGAAGCCCATCTGGCAGATGACGCCGAGCTCGCTCTCGAGCCGCGAGTCGTAGGCCTCGCGCCCGGGCGGCGCACCCGGCGCCGGCGGCAGGGCCGCGAGCCGCGCCGCGAGCCCGGCGCGCGCCTCCTCGCGCAGGTGCTCCTCCGTCGTGCGGCCCGCCGGCACCGGGTAGGCCGGCAGCGAGGCCTGCCCGAGCCGGATCTCCAGGTTGAGCCGCCTCGCGAGCTCGACCGAGTTGTCGAGTGCCTCGGGCAGGTCGTCGAACAGCTGCGCCATCTCCCCGGGCGAGCGCAGGTACTGCTGCTCGCTGTAGCGGCGCGGACGCGCCGGATCGGCGAGCAGGGTCCCCTCGTGGATGCAGACGCGCGCCTCGTGCGCCTCGAAGTCCTCGCGCGCGTGAAAGCGCACGTCGTTGGTCGCGACCACCGGCACGCCGCGGGCTACCGCGAGCGCGAGCGATCCGGCGATGCAGTCCTCCTCGCCCGGCCGCCCGGCGCGCGTGAGCTCGAGGTAGTAGCGGTCGCCGAACACGGCGAGCCAGGCCTCGAGCGCCCGGGCCGCCTCGTCCTCCCGGCCCGCGAGCAGCGCACGCCCCACGTCGCCCTCGCGCGCGCCCGACAGCGCGACGAGGCCGGCGGTCGTCTGCGCGTCGAGCCAGGAGCGATCGAGCGTCGGCCCCTGCCGGCCCTGCCCCTCGAGATAGGAGCGCGTCACGAGGCGCGTCAGGTTGCGGTAGCCGTGCTCGTCCTGGCAGAGCAGCACCAGCCGGCTCGGCTCGGCCCGCTCGCCCTCCTCCCGCAGCAGCGCGTCCACGCCGATGAGCGGTTTCACGCCGCGCGCGAGCGCGGCCCGGTAGAACTTCACCAGCGCGAACAGGTTGGCCTGGTCGGTCACCGCCACCGCCGGCATGCCCATGCGGGCGCAGGCGTCCACCAGTCCCTCGCGCAGCGTCGAGCCGTCGTCCCGACGCTCGCTGTCGATGCGGAGCACGCCGTCGACCAGCGAGTACTCGGTGTGTACGTGCAGGTGGACGAAGCGGGCCATCGGTCTCGGCTCAGCGGGAACCGAGGGATTGTACCGGCGCGAAGCTCCGCCGGTGGACCGGCGAAGGCCCGAGGCGCCGCAGCGCCTCGACGTGGTCCGCGGTCGGGTAGCCCTTGTGCCTCGCGAAGCCGTAACCGGGGTAGCGGGCGTCGAGCAGGCACATGTGCTCGTCGCGGGCGCACTTGGCGAGGATCGAGGCGGCGCTCACGCCCGGCACACTCGCGTCGCCGCGGACCACGGCCTCGACCGTGCAGCGGAACGGCAATCCGTCCAGGTCGGGGCAGCGGTTGCCGTCGAACACGACGTGGGCCGGCGCCGTCTGGAGCTCGAGCAGCGCGCGCCGCATGGCGAGAAAGGTGGCCTGCAGGACGTTGAGCTCGTCCACCTCGGCGGCGTCGGCCCAGCCGAGCCCCCAGGCCAGGGCGCGGTCGCGGATCTCGGCGGCGAGCTCCGCGCGCCGCCGCGGTGCCAGCACCTTCGAGTCGGCGAGGCCCGCCACCGGCCGCGCCGGGTCGAGCACCACGGCGGCCGCGACCACCGGGCCCGCCAGCGGTCCGCGCCCGGCCTCGTCGACCCCGGCGGTTAGGCCCGGCGCCCGCCAGTCGAGGACGGCCTGGCCCGGCGCGCGCCGCCTCACCGGCCGCCCCGCCGCGCCGCGAGCAGCTCGAGCACCGCCTCGGCGGCCCGGC
>JALOLQ010000035.1 GCA_025455895.1 Solirubrobacteraceae bacterium | reverse complement strand
CGAGGTTGTCGAACAGCGCAACGTCGCGCGCGGCCTCGTCCTTGCTGCGGGCGGCGGCGGTGCGCTTGCTGCGCCGCTGCGCGGGCTTCGGCGCCACGCGCGGCGCGGCGGGCTTCGGCGCCGGCGGCGCCGTCTTCGCGGGCGCCTTGCGCTTCGCGGCGGGCTTCCTGGCCGCCGGCTTCTTCGCAGCGGGCTTCTTCGCAGCGGGCATCACGAGCCTCCTTCGTCCAGCAGCCACTCCAGCAGCGCCTTCTGCGCGTGGCGGCGGTTCTCGGCCTGGTCCCAGATCCGCTGGCGCTCGCCGTAGAGCACCTCGGCGGTGATCTCCTCGCCCGGGTGGGCGGGCAGGCAGTGCAGCGCGATCGCGCCGGGCGCGGCGTGGTCGAGCAGCGCGTCGTCGAGGCGGTAGGGCGCGAGCGCGCGGCGGCGCTCGTCCGCGGTCGCCTCGTCGCCCATCGAGACCCAGACGTCCGCGTAGAGGGCGTGCGCCCCGGCGACCGCCTCGGCAGGATCGTGGGTGCGCGTGCCGCCGGCCTCGGGCTCGAGCTCGTACCCGGGCGGCGCGGCGACGGCGACCTCGACGCCGGCGAGCCCGCCGAGCAGCGCGAGCGACCGCGCGACGTTGTTGCCGTCCCCGACGTAGGCGAGCTTCAGCTCGCTCAGCGCCCGATCCGGGAACGCCTCGCGCAGCGTGAGCAGGTCGGCGATCGCCTGCGAAGGATGGTGCCCGGCGGTGAGCATGTTGAAGACGGGGATCGAGCCCTCGGCGGCGAGCGCCTCGAGCTCCGCGTCGGGCCCGGTGCGCACGCCGACCGCGTGCACGTGGCGCGAGAGGATCCGCGCCGTGTCGCCGATCGACTCGCCGCGCGAGAGCTGCATCTCGCCGGGCCGCAGGATCACCGGATGGCCGCCGAGCTCGGCGATCCCGACCTCGTACGACAGCCGGGTGCGCGTGCTCGGCTTCTCGAACAGCAGGGCGACGCTGCGGCCCTCCAGCGCGCGCGAGGCGTGCGGCGCCGCCTTCAGCTCGAGCGCGCGGTCGAGCAGCGCGTGCAGCTCGCTCGCGGAGAGCTCGAGGCCGGTGAGGAAGTGCCGCGGCAAGCGCGGGAAGATAGCGCGATGGTGCGGATCCTCACGTGGAACCTCTTCCATGGCCGCGCGGTGCCCGACGTGCCCCGGCCGCTCGGCGGGGCGTTCGCCGCGATGCTCGCCGGCTGGGAGTGGGACGTGGCCCTGCTCCAGGAGGTTCCGCCCTGGTGGCCGGAGCGTCTCGCGGCCGCCTGCGGCGCCCGGGCGTTCACCGCGCGCACCTCGCGCAACCAGCTGCTGCCGCTGACGCGGGCGCTCGCCGCGCGGCGGCCGGACGTCGTCAAGTCGTGGGGCGGCGGGGCGAACGCGATCCTCGTGCGCGGCGACGCACCGGTGACGGCGCACCGACGCCTGCGGCTCGCGCTGGCGCCCGAGCGCCGCGTGCTGCACGCGGTCTGCGCCGGAGGCGTGTGGTTCGGGAACCTCCACGCGAGCGCGCACGACGAGGCCCGCGCGCAGGCCGAGCTGCGGCGGGCGGCCCAGGTGCTGATCGGCTGGGCGGGCGAGGCCCCGGCGGTGATCGGCGGGGACACCAACACGCGCACCCCGGCGTTCCCGGGGTTCGAGCCCTGCGGCGGCCACGTGCTCGACTGGGTCTTCGCGCGCGGCCTGCGCTGCGCCGGCCGGGCGGACGTGCTGCCCCGCCGCGACGCGCGCCTGGGGGCGAACCTCTCCGACCACCGCCCGGTGCTGGCGGCGGCCGGCGCTCAGCCGCGCGGGGCCGGCGGGCCGGCCTGACCCTCCGGCCCGCCGCGCCGCAGCCCGAAGCCGCGCACCATCATCAGCGCGCGCTCGCCGAGCGAGCCGCGCCTGGGCAGCACGCCGACCTGGATCCCCGCGTCGTAGGCGTCGAAGAACGCGCGCACCCGCCACAGGCGCTCGCGCGGGGGGTCGAGCTCGCAGTAGAGGACGGCGTGGACGGTCACCCGCCGGCCGGTCGCCGGCAGCCCGGGCAGCTCCCCGAGGTGGGTGCCGACGATGCGGACCGGAGCCGCGACGAAGCGCCCGTCCCCGAGCCGCTCGCCGGCGGCCTCGACGTGCGCGTCGGGGAACGCCTCCCAGAGCGTGGCGGCGTGGTCGCCGAGCGCCTCGGGGCCGTAGAGCGGCTCGGTCAGGAACGGGTCCTCCCAGTGCACGTCCAGCGCGCAGACCTCGCGGAAGGCGCTCCGGCGCCGGCCGGTCCACGCCTGCTGCAGCGCGTCGACGAGGTCCTCGGCCGCGGTCATGGGCCGCCGATCCTACTCGCGCCGGCCTGCCAGACTGCCGGGCATGAGCATCGCCCCCCGAGGCCGCTGACATGGGCCGCCGCAGCCGCAAGCGCCCCGCCTCCGCCGCGCCCGCGGGGACCCCGCCCGCGCCGCCCGGCGAGCGCCGCGCGCGCCGCGAGGAGCGCGACGCCGCGCTGCGCGCCGGGCTCACCCCGCTCGCCCCGGGCGAGCGCCCCACGCCGCTGAAGGTCGCCGCCGGCCTGGCGGCCGTGCTGGCGGTGCTGAACGTGCTCTTCTACGTCGCCGGGGTCGACGTCGAGGGCGAGGAGCCGGCGCTCGCCGGCGTGCTCGTCTTCGCCGTGATCATGCTCGTCGCGGCCTGGGGCATGTGGACGCAGCGCTACTGGGCGGTGCTCGGGTTCCAGGCGCTGCTGGCGATCACCATCAGCATCGCCGCGCTGGCGCTGATGGTCGCGGGCAACCTCTGGGCGGTGCTGCTCTGCCTGGCCACCATCGGCCTCGGCGGGTGGCTCTTCTGGAGCCTCGTGCGGGTGCTCGGCAGGATGAAGGTGCCGCGCCCGCCGAGTGCATAGACTCGGCCGCATGGCCTCCGAGACCTTCGACTGCATCGTCATCGGCTCCGGACCGGGCGGCTACGTGGCCGCCATCCGCGCCGCCCAGCTGGGACTCAGCACGGCCGTGGTCGAGAAGGACGCGATCGGCGGGCGCTGCCTGAACGTCGCGTGCATCCCCGCCAAGGCGATGCTGCGCTCGGCGGACCTGCTCAGCGAGATCCGCGAGGCCGGCGAGTTCGGCATCACCGTCGGCGAGCCGACGCTGGACTTCGGCGCGGTGAACGACCGGCGCCGGACGGTGATCGAGACGCTCACCGGCGGCGTCGGGATGCTGCTGAAGAAGAACAAGGTCGAGGTGATCGAGGGCTCTGCCGCGCTGACCGCCGAGGGGCACGTGCAGGTCGGCGAGCGCACGCTGGAGGCGACGAAGGGCATCATCGTCGCCACGGGCTCGGTCAAGCGGCCGATCCCCGGCACCGAGTTCGGCGGCCGCGTCATCGGCACCGAGGAGGCGTGGGCGCTCGAGGCGCTGCCGGCGAAGCTCGCCGTCGTCGGCGCCGGCGCGTCCGGCGCCGAGATCGCGAGCGCCTACGCGCGCTTCGGCTCGCAGGTGCAGCTCTTCGAGGGCCTCGACCGCGTGCTGCCCAGCGAGGACGCCGACATCTCGAAGGTCGCGGCGCGCGGCTTCAAGAAGCAGGGCATCGACGTCCACACGGCGACCTTCGTCGGCGACGTGCAGAGCACGGACGCGGGCGTCAGCTTCACCTACGGCGAGACGCAGGGCGAGGCCGACTGGCTCGTGATCGCCGCCGGGCGCGGCCCGGACGTCGAGGGCCTCGGGCTCGACGCGGCGGGGATCGAGCTCGACGAGCACGGCCTGATCCGCGTGGACGGGCAGCTGCGCACCTCGCGCGCCGGCGTGTTCGCGATCGGCGACCTCGTCGCCGGCCCGGCGCTGGCGCACAAGGCCAGCGAGGAGGGCGTGATCGCCGCCGAGACGATCGCCGGCCACGACCCGCGCCCGCTCGACTACCCGGACATCCCGCGCGCCACGTTCTGCACCCCGAACGTCGGCAGCATGGGACTCACCGAGGCGCAGGCGAAGGAGCGGGGCTTCGACGTCGCCGTCGGCAAGGTGCCCTACGGCGCGGTCGGCGCCGGCACGGTCTACGGCGACCGCACCGGCATGGTGAAGCTCGTCGGCGACCGCACGTACGGGGAGATCCTCGGCGCGCACATCGTCGGGGCCAAGGCGACCGACCTCATCCAGGAGGTCGTCAACGCGAAGCTGCTCGAGGGCGGCTACCCGGAGCTCGCGACGATGATCCACGGGCACCCGACGATGTCCGAGGCGATCCTCGAGGCCGCCCGCGCGGCCGACGGCTGGCTGATCCACGGCTGACGTGACGCTGGAGGTCACGCGCCCGGCCGCGCCGGGACCGGTCTTCTACTTCGACCTCGCGAGCCCCGAGGCGTACCTCGCCGCCGAGCGCGTGCTGCAGGTGATGCCGGTGGCGACCGAGTGGGTCCCGGTGCTCGCCGCCGAGCTGCCCGGCGCGCCGGCGCCGGCCGATCCGGCGCTGATCGAGGCGCGGGCCGCCGCGCGCGGCCTGCAGGCGGTGCGCCGGCCGGACCCGTTCCCCGCCGATGCGCGCACGGCGATGCTCGCGGCGACGTTCGCCAAGTCGATCGGCCGGGTGGTGGCGTTCTCGCTCGCGGCCTTCCGCCAGGCGTTCGCGGGCGGGCACGACCTCGGCGACCCGGACGTCGTGCTGATCGCGGGGTCCGCGTGCGAGATGCACCCGTCGGCGATCCTCAAGGCGATCGAGACCGAGGGGACCCGCGCGGGGCTCGCCGCGGCGACCGCGCTCGCCGCCGAGCGCGGGGTGCGCGAGATGCCCGCCGTGTGGGTGCCGGGGTCCGGCGTCTTCCACGGGGACGCGGGGCTCGACGCGGCGGCCGCGGCCTGCTCCGGGGACGCGGCGTGAGGGCGAAGGCGGCCTACCGGCTGATCGTCACGCGCACCGGCCGCGTGCCGGGGATCCTCGCGGCCGACCGCGTGGACCAGATCGAGGTCCAGTCGCTCGACGACCTCGAGGTCGTGCTGTTCTGGGACGTGCCCGCGCGCGAGACGACGCGCATGGAGGCGGCGCTGCGCGAGGACCTCGAGCGCCTCGACGCCGAGGAGTTCCTCGCGCGCTGGCGCGCCTTCGAGGTCGGCGGCGCGCCGGAATAGGGCTCAGGCGCCGAGCGCGATCGCGTCGTCGGAGGCGCGGGCGAGACGCTCGACGAGGCGCTCGACGACGGGGCCGTAGGTGCGCGCGAGGACGCCCTCGAGCGGGCCCGGGGCGTCCATCGTGATCGCGATCAGCGCGCCCTCGTCGTCGGGGAGCGCCTCGACGCAGTGGTCGATGGTCACGACGCCGACCTGCCAGGCCCACGACTCACCGGGATTGACCCGGATGACCTTCGCCGGCACCGGCGCGACGCCCCACAGGCGTGCGGCGCCGAGCGCGCCCTCCTGCACCTGCGGCCAGCCCAGCCCCCACGCGCCGCGCACGTGCGGCGCCCACTCCGCCCAGCGGGTCGGGCAGGCCATCAGCGCCCACACCGTCTGCGGCGTCGCGTCCGTGCGGGCCTCGTAGCGGAGCATGACGACAGCGTGACGCATCGCCCCCCTGGACGCCGCGCCGCCCTCCGCTAGGGTCCGGAGCGATGGCCGACCACCCGCTGCCGGAGCCCGAGGTCGCCCGCGAGTGGCTCGAGACGATGCTGCGGATCCGGCGCTTCGAGGAGCGCGCCGGGGAGCAGTACGCGCGCGCGAAGATCGGCGGCTTCCTGCACCTGGCGATCGGCGAGGAGGCGACGATCGTCGGCTCCACGCGCGCGCTGCGCGCGTCGGACTACCTGATCGGCACCTACCGCACCCACGGCCACACGCTCGCGCGCGGCAGCGAGCCGGGGCGGGTGATGGCCGAGCTGTTCGGGCGCGTCGACGGGCTCTGCCGCGGGCGCGGCGGCTCGATGCACATGTTCGACCTCGAGCGGCGCTTCCTCGGCGGCTACGGGATCGTCGGCGGGAACCTGCCGATCGCGGCCGGCTTCGCGCTCGCGCACGACTACCTGCGCACCGAGGACGTCACGCTCTGCCAGTTCGGCGACGGCGCGTCGAACCAGGGCACGTTCGGCGAGACGATGAACCTCGCCGCGCTGTGGAACCTGCCCGTCGTCTTCATGGTCACGAACAACCGCTTCGGGATGGGCACCGCGCTCGAGCGCCACTCGGCCCAGACCGACCTCCAGCGCAAGGGCGAGGGCTACGGCGTCCCCGGGATGGAGTGCGACGGGATGGACGTCGTCGACACCTTCCGCGTCACCACCGAGGCGGTGCGGATCGCGCGCGAGGAGCGCCGCCCGGTGCTCGTCGAGGCGCTGACCTACCGCTTCCGCGGCCACTCGATGGCCGACCCGGAGGAGTACCGCACGAAGGAGGAGGTCGAGGAGTACCGGCGCCGCGACCCGATCGTGACCTTCGGCGACCGGCTCGTGGCGGAGGGCGTGGTGAGCGCCGAGGAGCGCGCGGCGATGGACGCCGAGGCGACGCGGATCGCCGACGAGGCGGTCGCGTTCGCCGACGCCTCCCCGGCGCCCGAGCCGACCTCGCTCTACGACGACGTGTACGTGCTCGGCGGCGAGGTCCAGGGCTGGTACTCGGTGGACGAGCGCGGGGCCGGCGTGCGCCGCGGGGAGGACATCGGCTGATGGCCACCCTGCGCTACCGCGAGGCGCTGAACCAGGCGCTGCGCGAGGAGATGACGCGCGACGAGCGCGTGTTCCTCATGGGCGAGGACATCGGCGTCTTCAACGGGGCCTACAAGGTCACCCAGGGGCTGCTCGACGAGTTCGGCGAGCAGCGCGTGCGCGACACGCCGATCTCCGAGAACACGATCGTCGGGATGGGGGTCGGCGCGGCGATGCTCGGGCTGCGCCCGGTCGTCGAGCTGATGACGATCAACTTCTCGCTGCTCGCGCTCGACCAGGTCGTCAACCACGCCGCGCACATCCGCTACATGTTCGGCGGCCAGGTGACGGTGCCGCTGGTGATCCGCATGCCCCAGGGCGCCGGCCACCAGCTCGGGCCGACCCACTCGCACTCGTTCGAGGCGATCTACCTGCACGTGCCGGGGATCCTCGTCGCGGTGCCGAGCACGCCGGCGGACGCCAAGGGCCTGCTGAAGGCCGCGATCCGCGACGAGAACCCGGTCGTCTTCATCGAGCACGAGTACCTCTACGGCCAGCGCGGCGAGGTGCCCGACGAGGACGACCACGTCGTCCCGTTCGGGAAGGCGGCGATCCGCCGCGAGGGCGCCGACGTGACGATCGTCGGGATCTCGCGGATGGCGGTGACCGCCGAGAAGGCCGCGGTCCAGCTCGCCGAGCAGCACGAGATCGACGCCGAGGTGATCGACCCCCGCACGCTGCGCCCGCTCGACCTCGACACGATCCTCGCCAGCGTGCGCAAGACGAACCGCTGCGTGATCGTCGAGGAGGGCTGGCCGCACGGCGGCGTCGGGGCGAACCTCGCGGCGCTGATCCAGGAGCAGGCGTTCGACGACCTCGACGCGCCGATCGGCCGCGTCACGGGCGCCGACGTCCCGATGCCCTACGCGAAGAACCTCGAGCAGATCGCCTTCCCGCACGAGCCCCAGGTGGTCGAGGCCGTGCGCGCGGCGTGCGGAGACCTGTGATGGCCGAGATCGTCATGCCGCGCCTGTCGGACTCGATGGAGGAGGGCACGATCGTCCGCTGGCTGAAGGCCGACGGCGACCGCGTCGAGCGCGGCGAGGAGCTCGTGGAGATCGAGACCGACAAGGCGACGATGCCCTACGAGAGCGACGTCGCCGGGATCCTGCGGATCCTCGCCCGCGAGGGCGAGTCGCGCCCGGTCGGCGCGCCGATCGCCGAGGTCGGCGACGGCGCCGCGCCGGCCCCCGACGACGGGCCCGCCCCGCCGGCCGACGACCTGCCGACCGACGTCGGCCCCGTGCAGGGCGTGCCGTCGGTCGAGCCGGTGCACGTGGCCGAGCGCGCGCCGCGGGCGCCCGGCGAGCGCATCAAGGCCTCGCCGGTGGCCCGGCGGATCGCGCGCGAGCGCGGCGTCGCGCTCGAGACGCTCACCGGGACCGGCCCGGGCGGGCGGATCGTGAAGTCCGACGTCGAGGCGGCGGCCGGCGCCGCCCCGGCGCAGGCCCCGGCCCCCGCTCCCCCGCCGGCGGCCGCGGCCGCGCCGGCGGCCCCGCCGCCCGCGCCCGCCCCGTCCGGCCCGAGCGAGCCGGGCACCGCGAAGGGCGCGGTGACGATCACCGAGCTGACGCGCACCCAGGCGCTGATCGCGCGGCGGATGGCCGAGTCCCGCGCGACCGTGCCGGCGTTCACGCTGCGCGCGACGTTCGACCTGACCCAGGCGGTCGAGCTGCGCGCGACGCTGAAGGCGAGCGGGGCCGAGGCGGTCCCCTCCTACAACGACCTGATCGTCAAGGCGTGCGCGATCGCGCTCGCCGAGCACCCGAAGGCCAACGGCGCCTACCGCGACGCGCGGTTCGAGCGCTACGAGCGGGTGAACGTCGGCATCGCCGTCGCCGCCGAGGGGGCGCTCGTCGTCCCCACGATCTTCGACGCCGACCGCAAGGGCCTGGCGCAGATCGCCACCGAGTCGCGCGCGCTGGCCGAGCGCGTGCGCGCCGGGGTCATCACGCCGCCGGAGCTCAGCGGCGGCACGTTCACCGTCTCGAACCTCGGCATGTACGGGGTGCGCTCGTTCGAGGCGGTGATCAACCCGCCGCAGGCCGCGATCCTCTCGGTCGGCGCGCTCGAGCAGCGGCCGGTCGTGCGCGACGGCGAGGTGGTCGTGCGCCACGTGCTCGACGTCGAGCTGGCCTGCGACCACCGGATCCTCTACGGCGCCGAGGCGGCCGAGTTCCTCGCCCGGATCCGCGGGATCCTCGAGGCGCCGCTGAGCCTCGCGCTGTAGCCGGCCGGCGGTTCAGGCGCCGAACGCGGGCGCGCGCTTCTCCAGGAACGCCGCGACGCCCTCGCGGCCGTCGGGCGAGCCGGCGTTCGCGGCGATCGCGTCGGCCTCGGCGGCGAGCTGCTCGCCCAGCGTGGCGGCCCCGGACGCGCGCAGCAGGCGCTTGACGGCGGCGTACGCGTCCGCCGGCCCGGCGGCGAGCCGCGCGGCCAGCGCGTCGGCCTCGGCCTCGAGGTCGTCATCGGCGACGACGCGCGAGACGAGCCCGATCTCGCGCGCCGCGTCGGCCGAGAGGCGCTCGTTGAGCAGCGCGAGCTCGGCCGCGCGGCGATGGCCGACGAGTCGCGGGAGGAAGAACGTCGTGCCGCCGTCGGGCGAGAGGCCGGCCGCGGTGTAGGCCATCGTGAAGCGTGCGGAGGACCCGGCGAGCACGAGGTCGGCGACGGTGATGAGCCCGAGCCCGCCGCCCGCCGCCACGCCGCGCACGACGGTGACGACCGGCGCCGGCAGCGCGGCGAGCGCCTCGATCGCGCGGTGGAAGTCGGTGGCCAGGGCGTGCACCGCGGCCCCCGGATCCGGCGCCTGCGCCATGAAGCCGAGGTCGCCGCCGACGCAGAACATCGGCCCGGCGGCACCGAGCAGCACGACGCGCACGTCGTCCCGGCCGTGCAGGCCCTCGGCGGCGTCCGCGAGCGCCGCGGCGAGCTCCGGGTCGAGCGCGTTGCCGGCCTGCGGCCGGTTCAGGGTCAGGCGGGCGACGCCGCCCGCCACGTCGCTGAGCACGAGGGTCATGACCCGGAGCCTACGTCGCGCGGGCGGATCCGCACGACGTCGGCCAGCGGGCCGGCGAGCAGCTCGTTCGGCTCCTGGCTGTCGTCGCGCGTGATCCCGGGCGGCGACTGGTCGGTGCTGACGAAGACGCACACGGCCTTGCCCGCCTCGGTGGCG
>JALOLQ010000321.1 GCA_025455895.1 Solirubrobacteraceae bacterium | reverse complement strand
ACGGCGATCGCGCCGACGAGCGTGCCGATCACCGCGATGCCGACGTCGGCGAGCAGCAGGACGAGCGCGAGCCGCAGCCAGTCGGCGGCGCCCGGGGTCGGCTCGAGCAGCAGCAGCGCGAACAGCGGCACCGCGACGACCTGGAGCGCGACGAGGAACGCCAGCAGCGTGGCGGCCTTGGCGAACAGCAGCGCCGTGCGGTCGACCGGCGCGAGCAGGAAGCCGTCGAGGCCGCCCTCGTCGCGATCGGCGACGAACAGGCGGCCGATGCCCAGCAGCGCGGCGAGCGTCAGCGTGACCCACAGGATCCCCGAGGCGAGATCGTCCGCGACCCGGCTCTCGCGCAGCGCGAAGTGGAAGACGACGTACGCGGTCGCCGAGAAGAGCGCCATCGCGACGAGCGTCTGCGGCGCGCGGCGCTCGAGGCGCAGCTCCTTGGCCAGCACGGCGCGCGCGGCGCCGAGCGTCGAGGGCGGGGCGGGCGCGCTCACCGGTAGAGCTCCCCGATCCGCTCGGCGGTGACCTCGGCCGCCGGGGCGAGCAGCGCGGCGCGCCCGGCGCGCAGGCCGAGCGCGAGGTCGCCCTCGGCGAGCCCTCCGGCCGGGTCGTGGCTCGTGATCACCCGTGTGCGCCCGCTCGCGCGCCCGACCAGCGGCTCGAGCAGCTCGGCGGCCGCGGGGTCGAGGTTCGCGCGCGGCTCGTCGAGCAGCAGGACGTCCGGGTCGTGCAGCACCGCGCGGCACACCGCGAGGCGCTGGATCATGCCGCGCGAGTACGTGTGCACGCGGTCGTCCGCGCGCCGCGCGAGCCCGACGGCCTCCAGCAGCTCGGCGATCCGCGCGCGACCGCCGCCGGGGAGCCCGTGCAGGCGCGCGTGGTACTCGAGGTTCTCGCGCGCGCCGAGGTCGCCGTAGAGCAGCGGGTCGTGGCCGAGGAAGCCCAGCCGCCCGCGCACCCGCCAGCCCTCCTTGCGCACGTCGTGCCCGAGCACCCGCGCGTGACCGGAGCTCGGGCGCAGCAGCGTCGCGAGGATCCGCAGCAGGGTGGACTTGCCCGCCCCGTTGGGCCCGAACACGACGAGCGTGCCGCCCGGCTCGAGCGTCAGCGTCACGTCCTCGAGCGCGGCGCGGTCGGCGTAGCGCCGGCCGAGGCCGTCCAGCTCAATGGCGGGCATCGTCGTCCTCGCGCGCGAGCGTCGCGCCGGCGTGGCGCAGCGCCGGGGCGAGGACCGGGAAGAGCTGGTCGATCGCCTTCGGGTTCCCCGGCAGGTTCACGAGCAGCGTGCGCCCGGCGATCCCGCTCACGCCGCGGGTGAGCAGCGCGAGCGGCTGGTGGCGCAGGCCCTCGAGCAGCATCGCGGTCTGGATCGCGGGGGCCTCACGCTCGATCACCGCGCGCGTCGCCTCGGGGGTGACGTCGTCCGGGGTGAGGCCCGTCCCGCCGGTCGTCAGGACGAAGCGCACGTCGTCGGCGACGAGCGCGCGCAGCCGCGCCTCGATCGCCGCCGCGTCGTCGGGCAGGACCTCGACGCCCAGCACCTCGCAGCCGGCCGCGGCCGCGAGCTCGGCCAGGCGCGGGCCGGAGCGATCCTCGCCCTCCCCCCGCGCCAGCGAGGTGGAGATCGTCAGCACGACCGTGCGCATGGTCAGGGCCGCGTCCAGGTCCCGCTGCGCCCGCCGGACTTCTCGAGCAGCGCGACCTCCTCGATCACGACGCCCTTGTCGAGCCCCTTGACCATGTCGTAGACGGTCAGCGCCGCCACGGCGGCGGCGGTCATCGCCTCCATCTCGACGCCGGTGCGGGCGCTCACGCGGGCGGTCGCGGTGAGGGTCACGGTCCCGGCCTGCGCGTCGATCGCGCCGTCCACGTCCACGTGGTCGAGGCCGAGCGGGTGGCAGAGCGGGATCAGCTCGCCGGTGCGCTTGGCGGCCTGGATGCCGGCGATCCGCGCGACGCCGAGGACGTCGCCCTTGGGCGCATCGCCGGCGGCGACGACGGACGCGGTCGCGGGGGTCATCCGCACGACGGCGCGCGCGACGGCGCGGCGATCGGTGACCGGCTTGGCCGCGACGTCCACCATCCGCGCGGCGCCGGACTCGTCGAGGTGCGTGAGGTCGCTCACCGGCGGAGCGTACCGGCGCGGGCCGGGCTCAGAAGAGCCGCTGGCGCGCGGCCGTGAGCGCGAACCCGTGCCCGCCGCGGTTGGCGCAGCGCACGGAGGCGCGCCCGGTCGCCCGGCACGTGATCGAGCGGTGGCGGAACGTGCGGTTCGGGTACAGCGGCGCGAGCGGGACGCCGAGCACCGTGTCCCCGGCGCAGAGCCGGGTTCCGCGCCGCGCCGTCGTGGTCACGCCGAAGAAGAGCCCCCAGTCGAGCTCGCACGAGGACGGCTTCGGCGGGACCTGGCCGGTGACCTTGCGGATGTCGCAGCGCAGCGAGGACCCCGAGGCCGCGCAGGCGATCGTCCCCGAGACGGTGCGGAACCCTTCGACGTCGTCCTGGGCGGGCGCGGCCGCGGGCGCGCCCGCCAGGGCGAGGAGCGTCAGCAGCGACAGGAGTCCGGCCCGGCGCATGCTGCGGAATGTACCCGGGCGGGGCGGGCGGTTCCAGGGTCAGCCGGCGAGTCGGTTCGACACGAGCTCGATGAGCACCCGGGCGTCGGCGACGGCCTGGCGCCGGTCGGCCGCTCCCACCTCGTCGCCGTCGTACCCGAGCTGGTTGCGCGCCCTGCGCATGCGGTCCACGCGCGTGACGGCGGCGCCGTCGGGCCCGAGCAGGCGGCGGGCCTCCACGAGCGTCACGACGTGGCCGCCCGCGCCCGACGACACCCGACGCCCGTGCGCCCGCAGCAGCGCGAGAGCCGCCTTCAGCGCGGCCTGGTACGCAAGCC
>JALOLQ010000320.1 GCA_025455895.1 Solirubrobacteraceae bacterium | reverse complement strand
GCCGGCCCGGTGGACTGGCATGCGTGAGCTCGGGCCGCTGCTGATCGCCAACCGCTGCGAGATCGCCATCCGCGTGGCGCGCACCGCCCACGCGCTCGGGCTCGCCAGCGTCGGCGTCGTGACCGCGCCCGACGAGGGCGCCGCGCACGCGGGCGCGGTGGACGTCGTCGTGCCGATCGCGTCCTACCTGGACCCGGCCGAGCTGCTGCGCGCCGCGCGCCTCACCGGAGCGCGCGCGGTGCACCCGGGCTACGGCTTCCTCAGCGAGAACGCGGCGTTCGCGCGCGCAGTCGCCGAGGCCGGCCTGACCTGGGTCGGCCCGCCGCCCGAGGCGATCGAGCTGATGGGGGACAAGGGGGCGGCGAAGGCCGCCGCCGAACGGGCGGGCGTGCCGGTCGTCCCGTCCGGGGAGGACGCGGGTTTCCCGATCGTCGTGAAGGCGGTCGCCGGAGGCGGCGGCAAGGGCATGCGCGTCGTACGCGCGGCCGGGGAGCTCGAGGACGCGACCGCCGCCGCGCGCCGCGAGGCGCTGGCCGCCTTCGGCGACGACCGGGTGATCACCGAGCGCTGGATCGAGCGCCCGCGGCACCTCGAGATCCAGGTCCTCGCCGACGCCCACGGCGCCTGCGTGCACCTCGGCGAGCGCGAGTGCTCGCTCCAGCGCCGCCATCAGAAGGTCGTCGAGGAGGCGCCCTCGCCGGTCGTCTCGCCGCAGCTGCGCGCGCGGATGGGAGAGGCGGCGGTCGCGCTCGCGCAGGCGTGCGGCTACGTCGGCGCCGGGACGGTCGAGTTCATCGCGCCCGCCGATGCGAGCGAGTTCTTCTTCCTCGAGATGAACACGCGCCTGCAGGTCGAGCACCCGGTGACCGAGCTCGTCTACGGGGTGGACCTCGTCGAACGGCAGCTGCGCGTGGCGGCCGGCGAGCCGCTCGGCCTGCGCCAGGAGGACCTGGTCCCCCGCGGCCACGCGGTCGAGGCGCGCCTCTACGCGGAGGATCCCGCCGCCGGGTTCCTGCCCTCGACGGGGACCGTCCGCGTGTACGGCGAGCCCGCCGGGCCCGGGGTGCGCGTCGACTCCGGCGTCGCGCACGGCAGCGTCGTCGGCACCGCCTACGACCCCATGCTCGCGAAGGTCGTCGCCCACGGACCGGACCGCGAGACCGCGCTCGACCGGCTCGACCGCGCGCTCGCGACCTACGCGATCGCCGGCGTCACGACGAACGCCGCCTTCACCCGCGCGCTGCTCGCGCGCGAGGACGTGCGCGCCGGCGAGCAGGACACCGGGCTGCTCGAGCGCGTGCTCGGCGACCTCGACGCGGCGCCTCCGGAGGACCTCGTGCCCGCGGCGATGGTCGCCGCGGCGGGCACCGGCCATCCGCCGGGCCCGTGGCGGCGCGTGCTCGACGGCCACGGCGAGGCGCGCGTGGCGGACGGGACGGTGACGGTCGGCGAGCGCACGTGGACCGGCGCCGCGCTGCACCCCGAGCCCGGCGGCACCGCGCGGATCACGCTCGACGGGGTGACCCGGCGCTACGCCGTCGCGGTGGACGCCCACCACGTGTGGATCGCGCGCGACGGCCACCACCTCGAGGTCGCGCCCGAGCGGCGCGCGCGCCGCGGCACGGGCGCGGCGGCGGGCGCGCTCGAGGCGCCGATGCCCGGCACGGTGCTGCTCGTGAACGTGGCCGACGGCGACCCGGTCAGCGAGGGCGAGGTGCTGCTCGTGCTCGAGTCGATGAAGATGGAGCTCTCGATCACCGCGCCGTGCGCGGGCGTCGTCGCGGGGCTCGAGCTCGAGCCCGGCGACCGCGTGACGCGCGGTCAGCCGGTCGTCGCCGTCGTGCCGGAAGGGGAGGACGCATGAGCCATCGCGAGGCGCACCTGGCGCTGCTCGCCGACCTCGAGGCGCGCCTCGAGCGCGTGCGGGCGGGCGGCGGCGAGAAGGCCCGCAGCCGCCACCTCGAGCGCGGCAAGCTGCTCCCGCGCGACCGCGTCGAGCGGCTCTGCGACCCGGGAGCACCGTTCCTCGAGCTCAGCGCGCTCGCCGCCGAGGAGCTCTACGACGGCGCCGCGCCGGGCGCGGGGATGATCACCGGCGTCGGCGTCGTGCACGGCCGCCGTGTGGTGATCGTCGCCAACGACGCGACGGTCAAGGGCGGCACCTACTACCCGATGACGGTGAAGAAGCACCTGCGCGCACAGGAGGTGGCGCTCCACAACCGCCTGCCGTGCGTCTACCTCGTCGACTCGGGCGGCGCCTTCCTGCCGATGCAGGACGAGGTCTTCCCCGACCGCGAGCACTTCGGCCGGATCTTCTTCAACCAGGCGACGATGTCGAAGCAGGGCATTCCCCAGATCGCCTGCGTCATGGGCTCATGCACGGCCGGCGGCGCCTACGTCCCGGCGATGAGCGACGAGACGGTGATCGTCCGTGAGCAGGGGACGATCTTCCTCGGCGGCCCGCCGCTCGTGAAGGCGGCGACGGGGGAGGAGGTGACCGCCGAGGAGCTCGGCGGCGGCGACGTGCACGCGCGCACCTCCGGCGTGGCCGACCACCTCGCCGAGGACGACGAGCACGCGCTCGAGATCGTGCGGGGGATCGTGGCCACGCTGCCCGCGGCGCCCGCGGCGCCGTGGGAGCGCCGCGCGCCGCTGCCCCCCGCCGAGGACCCGGAGACGCTGCTCGACCTCGTGCCGACCGATTCGCGCACGCCCTACGACGCACGCGACCTGCTGCGCCGCGTCGTCGACGGCGGCGAGCTGCAGGAGTTCAAGGAGCTCTACGGGACGACGGTCGTCTGCGCGTTCGCGCACCTCGAGGGCCACCCGGTCGGCGTGATCGCCAACAACGGGATCCTCTTCAGCGAGTCCTCGCTGAAGGCCGCGCACTTC